>NZ_JBNHGF010000696.1:0-821 GCF_059091005.1 Arthrobacter sp. Y3223164 | reverse complement strand
GTCCCGGGCGCAGAGGGCGTCGCGGACGTCGACGCGGGCGGGAATGGCGGCGATCTGCAGCCCGTCGGCCACGCCGGTGGGCAGGTCCTTCAGCGAATGCACGGCCACGTCGCAGCGGTCATCCAGCAGGGCCTCGCGCAGCGCGGCGGTGAAGACTCCGGTTCCGCCGATCTGGGCCAGCGGCCCCCGCAGCACGTCGCCCTCGGTCTTGATCCGGACCAGTTCATACTCCAGGGCCCCGCCGGCGGCCAGCGCCTCGGCCACGGTGGTGGTCTGGGTGACCGCCAGGGCGCTGCCGCGGGTGCCGATGCGGACTGTGACGGTCATGGCTGCGGCACCCCCACGGTCGAATCCATGCCGGCCACCGTCGGCTTCTCGCCGCGGCGGTTGGCGCAGCAGCCGGGCATGCACACGTCCATCCAGGGTCCCAGGCCGGTCAGCGCCGGGCGGTCCGCGCGGTGCTGTTCCACCGTGCGCTCACAGACCAGGTCCACGAGGCCCTCGACGAACTTCCGGTGCACGCCCGGGGTGGGCACGCGGGCGGCGGCCAGCCCGAGGCCGCGGCAGGTCTCCAGTGCCTCCGTGTCCAGGTCCCACATCACCTCCATGTGGTCGCTGACAAAGCCCAGCGGCACGATGACCACGCCCTTGACCCCCTGCGCGGGCAGCTCTTCGAGCGCGTCGTTGATGTCCGGCTCCAGCCACGGCACATGCGGCGCGCCGGAGCGGGACTGGTAGACGAGCGACCAGTTGACGCCGGCTGCTCCCGGCACGCGGTCCAGGACGGCCCGGGCGGTGGCCAGGTGCTGCGCCACGTAGGC
>NZ_JBNHGF010000695.1:0-832 GCF_059091005.1 Arthrobacter sp. Y3223164 | reverse complement strand
GCCGACAGCCCGGGATCCGCCATGGCCGGGAGGCCGACGGGAGCACGTTCCCGGGCAGCAAAGGCGCGCAGCGTCGTGCGGCGATGCAGCCAGCCGCACACAATCAACAGCGCGAACGCCGCCGCCTTGCCCAACACCAGGAACCCGTAGCCGGAGACCAACGCGGCCGGGGCCTGAACCTGGAGCACGGCATTGACCAGGCCGCTGGCAGCCACCGCCGTGGCGCAGGCCAGCGCCAGCGTGCTGTAGCGCCGCACGGTCCGCAGGAAATCGTTAGGTGCCCGCAGCGCCAGGTACGCCACGCCCGCCAACCCGCCCGCCCAGAGGCCAGCGGCGGATACATGAAGGCCCAGGCTGGCAACCGCCAGGAAGTGTTCGTCGTGGCTGGAGGCGTGGCCTGCCAGCGGCGGCATGGCGAGGGCTGCCACCAGAAGAATCAGGGCCAGTCCCTCGCCGGTCGCCGTGCGCGAGAACCGCGCGGTCGCCGCCGCCACGACCGTCAGTACCGCCTGGAAGAGCAGGACCCTGCCGGGCCTGACCTCCAAGACCACCCGCATCAGCTCCGCGGGGTCCAGTTGGGTGACGGACACGCCGAGCAGTTCGCTCCCGGTAAACCACAGGCGGACCACCACGGCCGGCACCGCGGTGGCTCCCAGCGCGGCCGCCACGACGGCCAGCCTTCGGCCGGCAGACGACAGTTCCTGGCTTCCCGCGGGGAGGGCAAGCAGCGCCACGCAGGCGAAGCCGATGGCCAGGACCATGCCGACGGTGGCCAGCAGCGTTGCCGCCGGAAGCCCCCAAGCGGTCGCTGCTCCCGCCGAGGGCAGACCCG
>NZ_JBNHGF010000694.1:0-834 GCF_059091005.1 Arthrobacter sp. Y3223164 | reverse complement strand
CGGAGGCCGGCGGCTCCCTGCTGTCGGGCCGCGGCGAGACCATCGACGGCCTGCCCGCGCAGGAGTGGGTGGACCGGACCGCCGCCGAGTTGTCCGCCGCCGAAGAGCTCACCTACCTGGCCCGCACCACGGCATTCGGCAGCTACGACAGCAACTTCATCGTCGCCGTCCAGCGCCGCACCGACCATTTGGCCGGCGAGCTGGGAGCCGGTGTCTCCCGCGAGCGCATCTGGCACGTCCGCGCCAAGCAGGTGGTGCTCGCCACCGGTGCGCACGAACGTCCCATCGTCTTCGCGAACAACGACCGCCCCGGCATCATGCTGGCCTCCGCCGTCCGCAGCTACCTCAACCGGTACGCGGTGGCCGCCGGCAACGAAGTGGTCGTCGCCACCAACAACGACTCGGCGTACCAGCTGGTCGCCGACCTGTCCGCGGCCGGCATCACCGTAGCCGCCGTGGTGGAGGCTCGCACCGAGATCGGCGGCGACGCGGCCGAGACGGTCCGCGCGGCCGGCACCCGCCTGATCACGGGCAGTGCCGTGGTGGACACCGAAGGCCGGAACGACGGCGGACGGATCAGCGCCGTCGTCGTCAGCGGTCTGGATGACGAGGGGCAGCTGACCGGGGAACCGGAGACCATCGAGACGGACCTGCTGGCCGTCTCCGGCGGCTGGAGCCCGGTGGTGCACCTGCACAGTCAGCGCGAACGCCGCCTGTCCTGGAACGACGAGCTGGCGGCCTTCGTGCCCGGCCACGCGGTCAAGGACCAGCAGACCGCCGGCGCCTGCAACGGAACCCTGGATCTGGCCGGCAGCCTGCGGGAAGGCGCCGCCG
>NZ_JBNHGF010000693.1:0-834 GCF_059091005.1 Arthrobacter sp. Y3223164 | reverse complement strand
CGTCGTGGCCCGCCGCCCGGCCGCGGCCGGCAAGCCGACCGTCCTGTTGTATGCCCACCACGACGTGCAGCCGCCGGGGGACCCGGCGCTCTGGCGGACGGAACCGTTCAAGGCCACGGAGATCGACGGCCGCCTCTATGGGCGCGGAACGGCCGACGACAAGGCCGGGATCATGGTCCACCTGTCCTCGCTGCGCACGCTGCTGGAGGTCCTCGGAGACGATTTCGGGCTCGGCATCACGTTGTTTATCGAGGGGGAGGAGGAGGCCGGCTCGCCAAGCTTCCGCCCGTTCCTCGAAGCTCACCGCGAACTGCTGCGGGCAGACGCCATCATCGTCGCCGACTCCAGCAACTGGAAGGTCGGCGTCCCGGCACTGACCACGAGCCTGCGTGGCCTGGTGGACGGCACCGTGGAGCTGCGGGTGTTGGAACACGCCGTCCATTCGGGCATGTTCGGCGGGCCGCTGCTGGACGCGCCCACGCTGCTGGCCCGGCTGATTGCCACCTTCCACGACGACGACGGGTCGGTCGCCATCGAGGGCCTCGTGTCCGCTCCCGCCGCCTCGGTGGACTATCCGGAAGAAGACTTCCGCCGCGATTCGTCGGTGCTCGAGTCCGTGCGGCTTGCGGGCACCGGAAGCATTGCCGACCGGCTCTGGAACAAGCCGGCCTTGTCGGTGATCGGCTTTGACGCCCCCAGCGTCGAGCTCGCGTCCAACACCTTGATCCCCGCCGCCCGCGCCAAGATCAGCCTGCGGCTGGCACCGGGACAGGATCCGGACCGGGCGATGGAGGCGGTGGCCGCGCATGTTGCCGCCCACGCGCCCTTCGGCGC
>NZ_JBNHGF010000692.1:0-836 GCF_059091005.1 Arthrobacter sp. Y3223164 | reverse complement strand
CGCGGGCCGCCGTGCCCGCGGCCTGCCCGGCGCCGCTCTCATCAAGGTTCACCTGGATCAGGCAGTCCAGGTGCGCCCGTGGTCCGAGCCCGGCCGCCTCCCGCCGTTCCTGCTCGGCCACCACGGCCTTGCCGAGGGCGGTGACGAGTTGCCGCCGGTCCACCGAATGGACCACATCCGCGTACCGCACCACGGACTTTGCCTTGTTCGTCTGCAGTTGCCCGATGAAGTGCCAGCGGAGCCCGGCACCGGCAAGCTCGGCGGCCTTCGCGGCCGCTTCCTGGTCCCGGTTTTCGCCGACGTCGGTGACGCCCAGGTCATGCAGCAGCGCAACGTCGGAGGCCGGGAAGAACTTCGTCACGACGATCAGTTCCGGCTCCGTGGATCGCCCCGCGGCGGCCCGGGCAATCCGTGCCCGGACACGTTCCAGGTTCGCTGCGAGTTCGGACTTGCGGGCGTCGGTACTCATGCGTCCTTCCAGACAAGGCCGGCGAACCGGCCGGTTTGTTGATCGCGCCGGTAGGAGTAGAGCCTCCCGTCCTCCCGGGTGCAGCCGGCCACCTGATGCACGTCCACACCGAGCCCGGCCAGCTCTGCCCTGGCTCCGGCGGCAAGGTCCAAAGCCGGCGTCCCCCAGGCTGTCCTCGCCGCCAGTTGGGGAATCCGGGCAACCGCCTCGGCCTGCATCTGCTCGGGAACCTCATAGCAGGCCCCGCAGATGGAGGGACCGATCCAGGCCCGCAGTTCGCCCGAACCGGCCTCGCGGAGCCGGGCGACGGTGTTGGCCAGCACCCCGTCGAGCAGTCCGCGGCGGCCGGCATGGGTCACGGCGGTGG
>NZ_JBNHGF010000691.1:0-837 GCF_059091005.1 Arthrobacter sp. Y3223164 | reverse complement strand
GATGCTCGCCTTCGCCCGGCGCCGCCCGGTCCTGGCCGGCGCGCTGGTCGGTCTCGGCGCCGCGTTCAAGGTGTATCCGGTGCTGATCCTCGGTCCCATCCTGCTGCTGGCGGTGCGGACCGGCAGGTACCGCCCCCTGGCCCGGGCCGGGCTGGCGGCGGCCGCGGCATGGGTGGCGGTCAATCTGCCGTTCATGCTGCGCGACCTCGGCGGCTGGTTCCACTTCCTGGACTACAGCCGGCAGCGCGAAGCCGGTTATTCGTCCCTCTGGTACGCCTACAACCTGACGGCGCAGCGGCAGCAACTGCCCGTCCTCAGCCCCGAATTCATCAACGCCGCCTCCCTCCTGCTGTTCGCGGCCGCCTGCGCGGGCATCGCGCTCCTGGCCTGGACGGCACCTCGTCGCCCGCGGATGGCGTCGCTGGTGTTCCTGGTGGTGGCGGCCTTCGTGCTCACCAACAAGGTCTACTCACCGCAGTTCGTGGTGTGGCTGGTCCCGCTGGCCGTGCTGGCCCATCCCCGCTGGCGCGACTTCCTGATCTGGCAGTTCTTCGAGGCGATGCACTGGTGGGCCACCTGGATGCACCTGGGCCAGGTGACGAGCGGCGGCGAAGCGGCACGCAACCTGGACACGCCGTACTACGTGCTCGCCGTCGTCGCACATATAGCAGCAACGGCATACATAGCGGGGAAGGTTGTCCGCGGCATCTGGCTGCCGGAGCATGATCCGGTCCGCCGCGTGGACACCGACGACCCGCAGGGCGGGGACTACGACGGCGCGTCGGACAGGTTCACGCTGGGTCTGCCGGGTGGCGCCCCGGGGAGGGGCGCCGGACC
>NZ_JBNHGF010000690.1:0-839 GCF_059091005.1 Arthrobacter sp. Y3223164 | reverse complement strand
CGGGCCTTCGCGCCGGACTGCCCGGTGACGATGTGCCGGGCGGTGGCGCGGGTTTCGATCCGGACGCCGGCCTCCCGCGCCAGCCGCTCCATCGCATCGACCAGGGCGGCGAACCCGCCCAGCGGGTAGTACACGCCGTCGTCGAGATCCAGGTGGCTCATCAGGTGGTACATCGCCGGCGCCCGGTACGGGCTGGTGCCCAGGAACACCGCCGGGTACCCCAACAGCTGATGCAGCCGCGGGTCCGTGAACCGTTCGCGGACGTAACGGTCCAGGCTCCAGCCCAGCAGCTTGGCCAGCCGGGGTGCCCGGCGCAGCACCTGCGGGTGGGCCAGGCCGCGCAGGCTGGCGAAGTCGTCGTACAGGAAGTGCTCCTTGGCCAGCCGGTATGTTTCCGCTGCCTCGTCCAGGTAGTGGTGCAGCGCCGGCCCGGACCCCGGTTGCAGGCCTCGGAACAGTTCGGTCACGTTTTCGCGGCCGGAGCGGACCTCCGTGGCCGCCGGATACCCCTCGAACCAGATCCGGTAACCGGGGTCCAGCCGCACCAACTCCAGCTGCTCCGCGGCGCTGGTGCCCATCAGCTTGAACCAGTGGTCGATCACCTCCGGCATCAGGTACCAGGACGGGCCGGTGTCGAAGCGGAAGCCGTCGCGCTCGAGCCGTCCCGCCCGGCCGCCGAGGACGGAACGCTGCTCTAGCAGGGTGACGCGGTGACCCGCCCGGGCCAGCAGCCCGGCTGTTGCCAGTCCCGAGACCCCGCCGCCGATGACCACCACCGGTTGGTCCGAGCCGCCGGCCTTCGACGCCGCACCCGCTGCCCTTCGACGGGCGGTCAGCCT
>NZ_JBNHGF010000689.1:0-842 GCF_059091005.1 Arthrobacter sp. Y3223164 | reverse complement strand
GCGCGGCGCGGCGGCGGGGTCAGCGGCCTGGGCGGCCACAACGCGGCCATGGCCGTGCTCGAGTCCCGCTGACCGAAACCTGCCGGTCCGCACCGTAGGATCATCTGGTGCAAATCTCCTTATGGCTGGCGCTGCTCGGCGCCACCCTGGTCATCAGCTTCACCCCCGGCGCCGGCGCCATCAACACCATGAGCAACTCGCTCAACGCCGGCTTCCGCCGTTCCATCTGGGGGATTTTGGGCCAGCAGGCCGCCCTGGTCATCCACGTGGTGATCGTGGCGTTGGGCCTGGGCCTGCTGGTATCCAATTCGCCGATGCTGTTCGCCGCCATCAAGTACGCCGGCGCGGTGTACCTGATCTACCTGGGCCTGCGGCAGTTCTTCGCCAAGCCGACGGGCACCGCGGAAATCGAAGAGTCGCGGCGCAACGAGCCCGCCTTCTCCATGTTCCGGCGCGGACTCTGGGTCAACCTGCTCAACCCGAAGGCGATCGTCTTCTTCCTGGCCTTCATGCCCGGCTTCATCCGGCTGGACCAGCCCCAGCTGCCGCAGTACCTGGTCCTGATCGCCACCGTGGTGGTGGTGGACATCCTCGTGATGTGGTTCTTCTTCGCTGCCGCGGCCCGGTCCTTCCAGCGCTTCACGCGGACCACGCGCGGGCTGATGATGATGAACCGGGTCTTCGGCACGCTGTTCATCGCCGTCGGCCTCATGCTGGCGTTCCTGTAGCCCGGTTCTCATAGACTCAAGGACATGTACCGCATCATCGCCGCCAGCGCCGGCTGCCCCTGCCGCCGCGGTCCCGTCCGGGGGCATCCCCCGGTCCGGGCCGCCGCCGCGACC
>NZ_JBNHGF010000688.1:0-844 GCF_059091005.1 Arthrobacter sp. Y3223164 | reverse complement strand
CCTTCGTGCCGGCGCTGCCGCGCACCGCACTGAACAAGGTGGTCCGGGGGAGGCTGCGGGAGGCCGCCGTCCGCCCCGGCCGCCACCCGCTGACCGCAGGATCGGAGCAGGAATCATGAGCGCTGCACCACGCACCGCCCGGGGCACCCGAACGCGGGCCAAGCTGTTGGAGGCGGCCGAAGCGGTGTTTGCGTCGGTGGGCTACCACGAGGCCTCGATCGTCAAGATCACCGAGCAGGCCGACGTCGGGCTGGGCACCTTCTACCTCTACTTCGAGGGCAAGCAGGCCGTCTTCGACGAGGTCGTCGAGGACCTTAACCGGCGGGTGCGCCACGCGATGGCCGAGGCGGCGAAGTCGGCGGAGAACCGGCTGGAGGCCGAGCGGGCCGGGTTCAAGGCGTTCTTCCGCTTCACCGCCGAACACCCCGCGCTCTACCGGATCATCCGGCAGGCGGAGTTCGTGTCGCCCGGCGCCCTGCGGATGCACTACACGCGCATTGTCAACGGCTACATTGAGGGACTGAAGGCGGCGCAGGCCACGGGCGAGGTCCGTCCGATGGACCCGAACGTCGCGGCGTGGGCGCTGATGGGCATCGGCGAACTGATCGGCATGCGGTGGGTGCTTTGGGAGGACGACGACGGTGCGCAGCCCGTCCCGCGGGAAGTGCCCGACCACGTATTCGAAGAGATGATGCAGTTCATTGAGCGGGCGCTGGCGCCCGGACAGCAGACGACGGAAGGACCCACCCATGGCTGAGAAGACTCTGACGGGCCGCAGCGCCATGGTGACCGGCGGGGCCAGCGGCATCGGCGAGGCCTGCGCGCGGGCCCTGGCCGACCGCGG
>NZ_JBNHGF010000687.1:0-847 GCF_059091005.1 Arthrobacter sp. Y3223164 | reverse complement strand
CCGCCGTGGCCAGCGCATCCACAATCCGGGCCGGCCGGCCGCTTAGGTACGGTTCCACGTACCCGGCGCGCTGCTCGGAGGCGGCCCGGGAATCGGCCGGAATGCCGGTGCGGTACTTGCCGGTCAGGACGCCGCGTCCCAGCGGCGACCAGGCCATCAGGCCCGGCCCGAGGGCCCGCGCCGCCGGAATGACCTCGTGTTCGGCCCGGCGGTGCAGCAGCGAATATTCGTTCTGCACCGCGACCAGCGGAACCGGGCTGATCGAGGCAGCCCGGGCCAGCTGCCAGCCGGAGTAATTGGAGACTCCCACATAGCGGGCGCGGCCCGACGAGACCGCGTGCTCGAGGGCGGACAGGGTCTCTTCCAGCGGCGCGCCGCCGTCGTCCCAGAGATGGACCAGCCACAGGTCCAGGTAGTCCGTGCCCAGCCGGGCCAGGCTGGCGTCCAGGCTGCGCAACATGGCGCCGCGGGACGTGTCCACCTCGCGCCGGCCCTCGCTGCGCGTCACGCCCGCCTTGGAGACCACCAGCACCTCCTGCCGGGGAACCAGTTCGCCCAGGAACGCCCCGAGCATGGCCTCGCTGCGGCCTTCGGCGTACGGCGCGGCGGTGTCCAGGAGCGTGCCGCCGGCGTCCAGGTAGGCGCGCAGCATGGTGCCCGCGGCCTCCTCGTCCGTTTCCTCTCCCCACGTCATCGTTCCCAGCGACAGCTGCGGGACCTTCAGCCCGCTGTGACCCAAGCGATTGTGCTCCATAAAGCCAGCTTATGGCCTGCGCTGCCGCGCCCTTGGCAGCGGCCCGCCGACGCAGGCGCGTGCCTCGTCCTCCCGCACGGGCAGCCCATCCGC
>NZ_JBNHGF010000686.1:0-847 GCF_059091005.1 Arthrobacter sp. Y3223164 | reverse complement strand
CCGGTTCCGCCGGCGGCCGCACCCGGGCGCCGCCACGGCGTGAGCACCCGCTCAAGCGCCAGCAGGAGCACGTCCATCAGCGCCGCCAGCACCAGGGTCATCAGGATCCCGACCACGATTTCGGTCATAAAATAGCGCAGCAGCCCGTCGGTGAACAGGAAACCGAGGTTCCGGACGCCGATCAGCGCGCCGACGCTGGCCACCGAGATGTTGCTCACGGACACCACCCGCAGCCCGGCCACCAGCACCGGAATGCACAGCGGAAGGTCCACGCTGAAAAACCGGCGGACCGGCAGGTAGCCCATGGCCACCGCGGCCTGCCGGATGCCGTCGTCCACGGAGTTCAGCGCGTCCACCACCGCGCGGACCAGCAGCGCGACCGAGTAAACGGTCAGCGCCACGATCAGGTTGGACATTTCCAGGATCCCGGTACCCAGGATGACCGGCAGGATCACGAACAGGGCGAGCGAGGGAATCGTGTACAGCACCGAGGAGACGGACAGAATAACGCCGCGCACTGCGCGGACCCGCCAGGCCAGGTAGCCCAGCGGCAGCGACAGCACGAGCCCGAGTACCAGCGGGAGCGCGGACTGGAACAGGTGGAGGGCGCTCAGCTCCAGCACATAGGGCAGGTTCGCCAGGAACCACTCCATCAGCTGCCGCCCGCTTGGAGCCTCTGCAGCACGGCCGCGGGATCGACCAGGCCGGCCACCCGCCCGTCGGCGTCGACGGCGACCCCGGCCCCGGACGGCGACGACAACGCCGCATCCAGCGCCTGGCGCAGGCTGGACCCCACGGTGAACAGCGACCCGCCGATGCGGGCCCGGGCCGGGTCCACTTCCCCGGG
>NZ_JBNHGF010000685.1:0-858 GCF_059091005.1 Arthrobacter sp. Y3223164 | reverse complement strand
GCCGACGTCGTCGATGCGGTAGCCCGGGACAGCAGCCGCCCGCGTGCCGAACTGGAGCGCCTCCTGCGCCACGAGGCACCCGGCACCGAAGCCCGGCTGGCGGCCTGGGCGCAAGAACTGCAGCAGCTAGAGAAAGAGGTAACGCACCGATGAGCGATCAGCCAGGACAGCGGCACGCATCCCAGTACGGCGGAGGGCCGGCCGTCGCCACGCCGCCCGCCGACGACGACCGCCTGCGCCAGACCCTGCATGACGTCCGCACCGAAGTGGCGAAGGCAGTGGTGGGCCAGGATGCCACCGTCACCGGGCTGCTGATCGCCCTGCTGTCGCACGGGCATGTGCTGCTGGAGGGAGTGCCCGGCGTCGCCAAGACGCTGCTGGTCCGCTCGCTCTCCGCAGCCTTGAGCCTGGACACCAAGCGGATCCAGTTCACGCCCGACCTGATGCCGGGCGATGTCACGGGCTCCATGATTTACGACACCCACACGGCCGAATTCCGCTTCCGGGAGGGCCCGGTCTTCACGAACATCCTCCTGGCCGACGAAATCAACCGGACGCCGCCGAAGACGCAGGCCTCGCTGCTGGAAGCGATGGAAGAACGCCAGGTGTCGGTGGACGGCACCTCACGGAAGCTGCCCGAACCGTTCATCGTGGCGGCCACGCAGAACCCGGTGGAATACGAGGGCACCTACCCGCTGCCGGAAGCGCAGTTGGACCGCTTCCTGCTGAAGCTCACCATGCACCTGCCCGACCGGGACGCGGAAATCGAAATCATCCGCCGCCACAGCCAGGGCTTCGACCCGCGCGACCTGCAGGCCGCCGGGGTGCGGGCCGCCGCCTCCGCCGAGGACCTGGTGC
>NZ_JBNHGF010000684.1:0-862 GCF_059091005.1 Arthrobacter sp. Y3223164 | reverse complement strand
CGGCGAGGGCCGCCGGGGTCACGCTGCGCCGCGGCTCGTTGGCGGGCGTGGATTATTCGGGCCTCAACCACCTGGGGTGGCTGCGCGGGCTGGAGCACGAGGGCCGGGACCGGCTTCCCGGTTTGCTCGGCGAGCCGGGGCGGCTCCAGTCGTTCGAAGAGGGCCGGATCTTCGGCACGCGCGAGCTGCAGGTGCTCGGCGCCATTCCGAATGCCTATCTGTTCTATTACTACTTCCGCCGGGAGGCCACCTTGGCCCTGGCCGGCGCCGCCCAGACCCGCGGCGAGTCCATCCACGACTTGCAGCAGGAGTTGTACGCCAGGCTGCAGGCTTCCGGAACCCCCTACGCGGACTGGGAGGACGCCCTGCGCCGCCGCGAGGAGGGCTATCTCTCCGAAGCCCGCGAGATCGGCGTCTCGCGCGACGAACAGGACCTGGCCGCCGGCGGCTACGAGCAGGTGGCCCTGGACGTGATGCGCGCCCTCCTGTCCGGCGAGCGCACGGAGCTGATCCTCAACGTGCGCAACGCCGGCACCATCCCTCAACTGCCGGACGACGCCGTCGTGGAGGTTCCGTCGGTGGTGGATGCGGACGGCGCCCGTCCCCTGCCGGTAAAGCCGCTGACCCTGCACCAGGCCGGACTGATGACGCAGATCAAGGCCGTGGAGCAGGAGGTCATCCGCGGCGGGCAGGGCGACCGCGCGGCGGCCCTGCGGGCCTTCATGATCCACCCGCTGATTACCTCCGGCCACGTGGCCAACCGCCTGCTCGCGGCTTACGAACAGGCCCACGGATACCGCTGGAACTGACCGGGCCTGATCGCGGCCCCGGCCGGCCGGCCGGTAAGGCCGGCCGGTAAGGC
>NZ_JBNHGF010000683.1:0-863 GCF_059091005.1 Arthrobacter sp. Y3223164 | reverse complement strand
AGGCCTGCAGTTGGGTGGACAGCTCGACGCCGCCGCCGGGCCCGCCCGCTGCGGCGGCCGGAACCCCTGGGTCGGGGGAGAAGAGCAGCGCCTCCCCGGTGCGGTGGTTTCCGAGGGTCCGCCCGCCCCAAAAGCCTTGCGCGGTGTCCAAGACCATCCGCGCGGCCAGTTCCCGCGCCGAGTCCGGCAGCCGGTCCGAGCGGGCAGCCAAGGCCAGGTATCGGGCCAGGATCCCGGTGAACAGGCCGCCGTCGCCGGCGCCGTGCGTGCGCAGGACGAGTTGACCGCCGTCGCCGTCGGTCGCCGAAGTTCGTTGGACGAAACCGGCCGCGATGCCCTGCACCAGTTCGGCGGCCCGCGCCAGGTCGGCGTCGCGGCCCGTTTCCAGCAGTGCCCCGAGCACCGGCCCTTGGTTGTAGGTGTAGAGGTCGTTCACCAAAACCGGCCGGCCGCCGTCGACCCGGACGCCGTCGACCCGGACGCCGTCGAGATATAGCCGCTGCCGGGGCGCGTACAGGGTGGCGTCCAACCAGTCCAGGAGCCGGGCGGCCTGCGCCCGGTCGCCCGTGCGCGCCAGATACAGGGCCGCCGGTGCCGTGGCGGGGGTGTTCTTGAAGTCCCTGGCGGTGTTCCAGAACAGGCCGCCGCCCAGGTCCGGGGTGTGCGCCGATTCCAGCTGGGGCAGCAGGCGGCGTGCCGCGGCCCTGTTCCGGAAGCGGGGCTTGTGCGCCTCGGCGGCCAGCATGTCCAGCCGCTGCGCCGCCAACGCGAGCCAGGCCATGTCGTCGTAGTAGGAGTTGTCGAAGCGGAATCCGTTGCGCCAGCGGAGCGTGCGCAGCAGCCGCGCGGCGAGACGGCCGGCG
>NZ_JBNHGF010000682.1:0-880 GCF_059091005.1 Arthrobacter sp. Y3223164 | reverse complement strand
GGTCCGCGCCGCCGTGGGCGGGCGCGGTTCCGCTCCCGGTTTCTGCTTCCGCACCGGGATGGACGAGGTCGCGGGCGCGGTGCGCCCCGGCGACCTGCGAGATCCGGGCGGCAGCTGACTGCCAGGCGGTTGCGACTCCGGGAGCCATCCGGTGCGAACTGGTGAGGACCAGCGTGTGCAGCGGCCTGTCCGGTGTGCCAACCAGCCCGGGCAACTTGCCGAGGACATCCGGACGGGCGCCGCGGAACCCTTGGACGACGGTGTCCGGCGAGGCCGCGAAGACGGCATCCTGTCCCTCCGCAAGCAAGGCCAGGAGCTCGAAGACCGCGGGGTTGGCTTCCTGGAGGTCGTCCGCCAGGATCAGCCGGAGGCGGCTGCGCTCCCGCTCCAGCAGGCCGGGATGCTCCAGCAGCAGCTGGCGTGCCGAAGTGATGATTCCGGCCGGGTCGAAGGCCTCGGGCATCCGGAGGTCGATCACGTCACGGTACTCGCGATACAGCCGGGCCGCCGCCATCCAGTCCGCCCGGCCATACTCTGCGCCCAACTGTTCCAGTTGCCCTGCGGTGCTGCCGTACTCGGTCAGCCGGTCGAAGAGCTGGCGGACCTCCTGCCGGAAGCCGCGGGTCGCCAGAGCCTGCTGCAGGTCTTCCGGCCAGCCGGCCCCCGGACCGTAGCCGGCACGATGGCCGGCCAGCAGTTCGGCGATGATCTGGTCCTGCTCGGGTCCGGACAGCAGCCGGGGCGCGCGCTCCACCAGCGGCAGCAGTCCTTCCACCCGTGCCCGTCGGATCAGGTCGAAGGCATAGGCCGACCAGGTCCTGGTCGGGGTGGTGCCCAGGCTGCGGTTGAGGCGCCCGGTCAGCGCGTCGCGCAGGCGCGC
>NZ_JBNHGF010000681.1:0-881 GCF_059091005.1 Arthrobacter sp. Y3223164 | reverse complement strand
CGCCGACGTCGTGCTCGCGGCAGCCACCGGGCCCATCGTGGAGGAAATCTTCACCCAGGCGTCCCGGATGCCGCGGCGGCCCGCCCTGGTATCCGCGCTGCCGGGAGTGGCCTTCCCGGCCACCCGCAAGGCGCTGAACTACCGGGCGCTCGGGGACGCGTTCATCACCCACAGCCACGCCGAGTGCCGGGCGTTCAGCGACTTGGCCGACGCCATGGGGCTGCCGCAGCGGATCCTGGTGTCGCGGCTGCCGTTCCTGGCCTCCGCCGGGCGCCCGGAGCCACAGCAGAAGCCGCTGGACTCGGTGGTGTTCGCGCCGCAGGCCAAGGTTCCGGTGGAGCGGGAGCAGCGCGTCGCGATCCTGCAGGCCCTCGCGGCGTTGGCCAGGCGCCGGCCGGAGCTGTCGGTGCGGGTGAAGCTGCGGGCCTGGGCGGGGGAGCCGCAGACGCACACGGAGCAGTACCCGTTCGACCAGTTGTGGTCTGACCTGGTGGCGGCGCGGGCGGTGGCCGGACACGAACTGCAGTTCTGCACCGGCCCCATGTCCGACCAGCTCACCCCGGGAGCGGCCATGGCGACCGTCAGCTCCACCGCGGCCCTGGAAGCGCTCGACGCCGGCCTGCCGGTGCTCATTTTGGACGACTTCGGACTCTCCGAGCAGATGTTGAACAAGGTGTTCGACGGTTCCGGGCTGGTCGGCAACCTGAAGGACCTGGTGGCCGGCAGGTTCGGGCATCCCGACCCGCGCTGGTTGCGGGACAACTACTTCCACGCCCAGCCGGTGCGGCTGGGCGAAATGCTGGCCAACTTCGCGGCACGCGCCAGGGCCGGAAAGCTGGCGACCGATCCGGATCGCCTGGCCGCGGTGCAGCGGCGCAAGC
>NZ_JBNHGF010000680.1:0-882 GCF_059091005.1 Arthrobacter sp. Y3223164 | reverse complement strand
CGGTGCGAGGTGGTCCCGCCGGCCAGCAGCGAACGCACCGGGGCGAACGTGTCGTTGGTGATCCGCCCGGCCCACAGCAGGTCCCACAGCGCGCTGGCGACGGCGTTGTCCCCCGGTTGGGTGCCGCTGGCCGCGAGCAGGTCGGTGAGCTGTCGGAAGAAGTAGGCGCCGCCGTAGCCCCCGGTCCCGGAGAGCGCGTTGAGCAGTTCGTATTGCAGCACGCTGGGTTCGAAATCGGGCTGGGGATTCAGCGTCAGGTGCGCGGCGTCGGCCAGATGCAGGCTGATCCAGCCGTCGTTGCCGGGCATCGACCCGGCGCCGGAGATCAGGATTTCGCCCGTGGCGGTCAGCTCGTCCAGCATGGCTGGGGCGTAGTCGCTCACGCGGGACGCCAGGATGAGGGGTTCCCACGCCGACGCCGGGATGGGTACCCCGGACAGTTGGTCCACCACCGTGACTACGCCGTCCAGGCCGCGTAGCTTCGCCCCGACGTTCTGCCAGGTCGGCAGGAACCGGCCATAGGTGGCAGGATCCACCGGTTCGACTTCCTTGCGCAGGGCGGCCAACGACCGGCGGCGGATCTTGCGCAGCACCTCGACGTCGCACCATTCGGTCTGGCGCTGATCCGTCGGGGCCGGAGAAGCCACGTCGGCCGTGCCGTGGGTTCCGCCCTCCTCAGCTGGCGATGCGCCGCCGGGCCGGAACTCGCCTTCGACCACGCGGCCGTCCTTGAGCAACCGTTGTAGCGCGGTGTGCACCACGGCGGTGCCCAGGCCCAGCCGCCTGGCACATTCGGCGGCGGTGAACGGGCCATGAGTGCGGGCGAAGCGGCTGACCAGGTCGCCGAGCGGGTCGGCCACCGGCTCGATGAACGCCAGCGGC
>NZ_JBNHGF010000679.1:0-890 GCF_059091005.1 Arthrobacter sp. Y3223164 | reverse complement strand
GGCGCCACCGCTGGCCCTCGCTGACCTTCGACGCGGCGCACGGCCTGCACGACCTCCCCGGCCTGCCCCTCGGGGTTCCGGACCCGCAGGAGCCGTCCTCCGCCGTCGTGCGCCGTTATTACGGCACCTACGAGCGGCGGTTCAATCTCCCCGTGCACCGCCCCGTGCGCGTGACCTCGGTGGACGACGACGGTGCCTTCCTGCGCGTGCGCAGCGCCACCGGCGGCGAGTGGCAGGCGCGGACCGTCATCAGCGGCACCGGCACCTGGGACAAGCCGCACTGGCCGCACTACCCGGGCCGGGAGACGTTCCGCGGCCGCCAGTTGCACACCCGGAACTTCTGGTCGGCCGACGAGTTCCGCGGGCAGCGGGTGCTGGTGGTCGGCGGCGGGACGTCCGCGCTGCAGTTCCTGCTCCAACTGGACGCGGCCGGCGCGGACACGCTCTGGTCCACCCGCCGCGACCCCGACTTCACCGCGGCCCCGTTCGACATGGAATGGGGTGTCGACGTGGAACGCCGGGTCGGCGAGCGCACGCGCGCGGGCCTGCCGACCCTGAGCGTGGTTGCCGCCACGGGGCTGCCGCTGACCGAGACGTACCGGAAGGGCATCGACGACGGCGTGCTCGTCTCGCGCGGAAAGCTGGCCCGCATCACTGAGCACGGCGTCGAATTCGCCGACGGCTCGGCCGAAGACGTGGACGTCATCCTCTGGGCCACCGGATTCCGGCCGTCACTGGACCACCTGGCGCCGCTTCGGCTGCGTGAACCGGGCGGCGGGATCAGGATGGGCGACGACGGCGTCTCGGTGGTGAAGGAGCCGCGGCTGTTCTTGGTGGGATACGGCGCATCCGCGTCCACGGTCGGGGCCACCCGCGCCGGCCGGGCGGCT
>NZ_JBNHGF010000678.1:0-893 GCF_059091005.1 Arthrobacter sp. Y3223164 | reverse complement strand
GGGAATCCGCTGCGCCACCGTGGCCCTCACCGGCGACCTGCTGCTGCACGAGCCGCTCTGGGAGCAGGCGGCCGCCGACGCCCGGCGGACCGGGCAAGGGGCCCTGGACTTCGAGCCGATGTTGGCGGCCCAGGAGCAATACCTGGACACCGCCGACCTCGCCGTCTGCCAGCTGGAAACCCCGCTGGCCGGTGACGACGGACCGTACTCCGGCTACCCGGCGTTCAACGCGCCGCCGCAGATCCTCGACGCCGCCGCCGCCGTGGGCTACGACGCCTGCACCACCGCCAGCAACCACGCGTTCGACCACGGCACCGCCGGCCTGGAACGGACCCTGGAGGCGCTGGACGCGCGCGGCCTGGAACACACCGGCACCTACGCCAGTGCGGCCGAGGCCGAGGAGGTACTGGTTCTGGACACCCCGGCCGCGCGGATCGCGGTCATCACCGGCACCTTCTCGCTGAACGGGCTGGAGCCGGACCGGCCCTGGCAGGTGGACGTGCTGGATCCCCCGGCGATGATCGCCAAGGCCAGGAAGGCCCGGGCGCAGGGCGCGGACATCGTCTTGGGAGCGGTGCATGCCGGGGACGAATACACCGCCTACGCCAGCCCGCAACAGCAGGAGGTTGCCCACGCGTTGGCCGACAGCGGCGAGTTCTCCTTGGTGTACGGGCACCACAGCCACTCCGTCCAGCCGATTGAGCGCCACGACGGCACCTGGATCGTCTACGGGCTGGGCAACACCCTCGCCGCGCATGCAACCCCGAACATCCTCAACACCGAGGGGATGATGGTCCGGGCCCGGTTCAGCCAGGCCGGCGACGACGGCGCCTGGGAGGTGGCGGGGCTGGACTGGCTGCCGGCCACGTTCGACGGACCCGGGCACCGCTGGT
>NZ_JBNHGF010000677.1:0-899 GCF_059091005.1 Arthrobacter sp. Y3223164 | reverse complement strand
GAGACCAGCACGGTGCGGCGGGCGCCCAGCACGGTGCCGATCGACCCGAGCCCGGCCTCGCGGTCCGGGACCACGTCCTGGACCGCGCCGAAGGCATGGCTGGCCACGCCCCACAGGAAGTACGCGGCCAGCAACGCCCACAACCCCGGGGTGAAGCCGGCGCCGGCCAGGACCAGCCCGTAGACCGCGGGCGAGACGAAGTGCGTGCTGGAGGTCAGCGAATCCAGGAACGGCCTTTCCTTGAACCGCAGCCCCGGCGCGCTGTAGGCGTAGACCGCGGCCAGCGAGACCAGCAGCACCAGGTTGGACGCCACGCTGCCGGCTACCGCCAGGACCGCGATGAACGGCAGCGTGGCCACGGCGCTGGCCTGCAAAATCGCGCGGTGTCGGGCCCTGTCCACCACCGCTCCCTCGGCCCCGCCCTTGCGCGGGTTGAGCAGGTCCGATTCATAGTCGAAGACGTCGTTGATGCCGTACATCGCCAGGTTGTACGGGACCAGGAAGAAGATGGTGCCCACCACCAGCAGCCAGTCGACGCCGCCGGAGGCCAGCAGGTACCCGGCGGCGAAGGGGTAGGCGGTGTTGACCCAGGACACCGGCCGGGAGGTGACGACCAGTTCACGAATCACGACGGTTCCCCTCCCCCGCCGGCTCGGCCGGCCTCTCATCGGCACGACGGCGGCGCGGGCCCGTGAGCATCAGCCACACCGCGGGCAGCAGCAGCGCCGCACCCAACGGATAGGCAAAGTCCTCGACCGGCGCCAGTCCGATCCGGAGTCCGGCCAGGGCGTGTCCGCCGTAGTCGAACAGCCCGGAGGCGATCATGACGTTGTCGAACACGGCGGTGAGCACCCAAAGCGCCGCGACGGACAGGCCGGCCGCCGCGGCTGCCCCGCGGG
>NZ_JBNHGF010000676.1:0-905 GCF_059091005.1 Arthrobacter sp. Y3223164 | reverse complement strand
ATGGACCCCGCCCGCCGGGACAGGGAGCGTGCCGGCGTGTGTTCATACATCTCGACGCCGGCGCGCAGGCAGGCGTCGCGCAGCCCCCAGGCGAGTTTCGCGGGGTGCACCATCGCCGTTCCCCGCCGGTCCCGCAACCCTGCCCGGTAGGCGGGGGAGGCCACCTGCTGTTGGACGGCGGCCTGGTCGAGGAACTCGAGCGAGGGGTCCTCGGCGGCCTCCTCGGCAAGCCAGCCGACGTGGTGCTCTTCGGTGGCCACGGACAGCGTGCCGGTGCGTTCAAAGCCGGCGTCGATCCCGTACCGGGCCAGGCTCTCTTCGATCTCGTCCAGGTTCTGCAAACCGAGCTTGTCCAGCAGTTCGTTTTCGCCCGGGAGGTGTCTTTGCCCGTTCGCGCTCCCATGGGTCAGGCTGGCCTCGCAGAAGCCGCCGTTGCGGCCGGACGCGGCCCAGCCGATGCGATTGCCCTCCAAAAGCACCACCGAGCGGTCCGGGTCGCGCTCCTTGGCCAGCAGCGCGGTCCACAAGCCCGTGTAGCCGCCGCCGACCACCGCCAGGTCCGCCGTTACCGTGCCGCGCAAGGACGACAGCGGTGCGGGGCGCGAGGGATCATCCAGCCAGAACGGCGTCGGGGACGCCCCGGCCAAGGCGGCGTCGAGGCGTGCGGCCGGGATCTGCTCTTCGGCACGGTCGTAGAACGTTTTCATGCCGGCGCCCCCTGCCGTTCGAAAACCGGTTGGCCGGCCACCAGTGTCAAATCGGTGCCGACGGTGTGCAGTTCCTCCGGGGGCAGGCTGAACGGGTCGAGGGTCAGCACGGCCAGGTCGGCCGGCGCTCCGGGAGCAATGCGGCCGGCGTCGTCCTCGCGGTTCAGCCACGCCGAGCCGGAGGTATAGGCGGCCAGC
>NZ_JBNHGF010000675.1:0-910 GCF_059091005.1 Arthrobacter sp. Y3223164 | reverse complement strand
GGCCGTCCTGGTCGGCGGCCGCCCCGGCGGCGGTCGGCGAACCCTTGGTGGAGGACTTCGTGGCGGCGCTGCGGGTGCTCGGCGCGCAAGTCGAAACCGGAGTGTTCGGCGCCATGATGGAGCTGGAGCTGGTGAATTCGGGCCCGTTTACCATCAGCCTGGACACGGAGGACTTCGGCAAGCCGCGCCGCGATTAGGTTTTGCACGGCCGGGCACCGCCGTCGTTGGAGCCCGGGCACCGCCGTCGTTATCCGCCGCGGATGATCTTCCGCAGCCGGTCCACCCGGGCGGAGATCTCCCGCTCGGCGCCGTTGGTGGTCGGTTCGTAGTAGTTCCGGCCCACCAGGTCGTCGGGTGCGTACTGCTGGGTGGCGATCCCGTGCGGGGCATCGTGCGAGTACACGTAGCCCTTCCCGTGGCCCATCCCCTTGGCGCCGGCGTAGTGGGAGTCGCGCAGGTGCACGGGAACTCCCTGGCCGCGTCCGGCGCGCACGTCCGCCACTGCCGCGTTGATCGCCAGGTAGCAGGCCGGCGACTTCGGTGCGGTGGCGATGTGGACCACGGCCTGGGCCAGCACCAGCCGGGCCTCGGGCATGCCGATCAGCTGCACGGCCTGGGCGGCGGCGACGGCCGTCTGCAGCGCGGTGGGGTCGGCCATGCCGACGTCTTCGGACGCATGGACTACGATCCGGCGGGCCACGAACCGCGGGTCCTCCCCCGCCTCCAGCATCCGGGCCATGTAGTGCAGCGCCGCGTCCACGTCGGAACCGCGCATCGACTTGATGAAGGCGCTGGTGATGTCGTAGTGCTGGTCGCCGGCCCGGTCGTAGCGCAGCGCGGCACGGTCCATGGCACGCTCGGCATGGGCGAGCTCGACGAGGACCGGGGCGCCGTCCTCGCCGGTTCCGCC
>NZ_JBNHGF010000674.1:0-912 GCF_059091005.1 Arthrobacter sp. Y3223164 | reverse complement strand
GGTGGCCCGGGCCCCCTCGGCCCTGGCCGCCTCCAGATGGTCGAGCACTGTCCGGTACTGCGACTCGGTGGCCGACGGGCCGAAGTCGGTGGCCGGGTCCAGCGGGTCGCCCTGGACCCCGGCGGCGATAGTCGCCGTCACCATGTCCACCACCTCGTCATAGCGCGCGGCCGGGGCGAGGATGCGGCTGGAGATGTAGCAGGTCTGGCCCGTGTTGCGCATGCTGGAGCGGATCAGCACCTTCGACATCTCGTCCAGGTCGGCGTCCTCGAGCACCACCGCGCTGGACTTGCCGCCGAGTTCCAGCGTGACGGGGCGCAGCAGCTCGCCGCAGGCGGCGGCGATTTTGCGTCCCACCGGGGTGGAACCGGTGAAGGCGACCTTGTCCACGCCGGGATGCTTGACCAGGGTGTCGCCGAGCCTGCCCGACCCGGTGACCAGATTGACCACGCCGGCCGGCACTCCGGCGGCGGCCACGGCGTCGACGATGAGGCGGAAGGACAGCGGCGTGGGCGAGGCCGGTTTCATCACCACGGTGCAGCCGGCCAGCAGCGCCGGCGCCAGCTTGATCACCATGAGGTTGATCGGGAAGTTCCACGGCGCGATCAGCCCGCACACCCCCACCGGATCCCGGCGCACCACGGATTCGCCGCCGCCGTGCGGGAACGGGCGCACGTCTTCGTGTTCGAGATAGCCGGCCAGGGTGGCGAAGTATCGGAAGATTCCTGCGGCATTGCCGGCGGCCCGGGACGACTCGGAGACCGGCGAACCGTTTTCGCGGGTGTTGGTCAGCGAGAGCTCCTCGGACCGTTTCTCGACTTCGTCCGCAATCCGCAGCAAATACGCCGCGCGTTCGGACGGCGCCAGCGTCGGCCACGGGCCGGAGTCGAAGGCCCGCCGCGCCGCGGCCAC
>NZ_JBNHGF010000673.1:0-912 GCF_059091005.1 Arthrobacter sp. Y3223164 | reverse complement strand
GGGCACGCGGCAGCGCACGCGGACGAGCGCAAGGACATGAGCCGCCTCTTGGCTTGCGCCAGGGACCTGCATCCCGGCACGCGCGGGACCATGGACGCGCCTGCCGACGTCACCGTCACCGAGCCCGGCGGGCAGGCAGCGGTCCCCGCCGGAGCAGCACAGGGACAAGAAAGCGCCGTCTTGAGCGAACGGGAGCGCGAAGTCGCCCGGTTGGTGCTGGAGGGCAAGACGTACCGGGAAATCGGGGCCGCGATTTTCATTTCGCCGCGTACCGCCGAGCACCACATAGCGCGTATTCGACGGCGGCTAGGGGCTTCGAACCGCGCCGAACTCCTGACCCAGTTGCGGCTTGCGCTCGGCGAAGACAGTTCCCCGCAGTAAGTCCGCGGATATCCGGGCCTGGGCCCCTCCCTACCTAGTCCGCGTCCACCGCGATCCCCCTGGAGGGGGCGGGCGGCGGGGGAGGAAGCCCCGATGCGGGCGACAGCAGCCCGGCCGTAGCTTTGAACCAAGCCAAGCAACTCAGCTCGGCGGGCCACCATCCATAATTTTGGCCAGATCCAGTAGGAATAAGAATGGGGATTCACATAATGCCTACGCTCGCAAGCTCTCTTCTCGAATTCATCATGAATCTGCTCCGTGATCCGCGCGCAGCCGCCGAATTCCAGGCAGACCCGGAGGCCGCCCTCGCCGAGGCCGGCCTGGGCGATGTGTGCTCCGATGATGTGGACGCCATCATGCCGGTCATCCTCGACTACGCTCCCGTGGATGCCAGCTCGTCCTTCGACCGCGAGTACAACACCGGCGGCAACCACTCCGGCGGCGACACCGGCGACTGGTCCAGCGACAACTCCGGCAACAATGGCGGTGGCTGGGGCGGCGGCGGCCACGGTGGCGGCGGCCACGGCGGAG
>NZ_JBNHGF010000672.1:0-915 GCF_059091005.1 Arthrobacter sp. Y3223164 | reverse complement strand
CCCGCAGGCCGGAGGCGGGGATCACCCGCGGTGCCTTGCCGGCCAGGAAGGTCCCGGCGGTGGCCGCCTGGGTCTGTTCCAGGGTCGGAAGGATGGGGGAGCGCACCAGCAGCACCTCGCGCTCCCACCCGGCGCCGACGGACTCCAGCGTGGCGCAGGCGAACTTCAGGTAGGAGTCGCTGTCGGCGACTGCCAGCAGGCGGAAGGGCCGGACCGTTTGCCGCCCGTCGGCCGCGGGCGCGGCGGTTTTCCACTGCTCCGGGTTCATCGCTCGCCTCCGTCCCGCAGGGAGCTGCTCAGGTGTCGGCGCAGTTCTACCGTCGTCCCGGGCAGCCACCAGTCGTCCGGTACGGGCTGCCCCTTCAGCGGCACGCCGGAAGGGGCCAGGATCAGGCGCAGCGAGGCCAGCACCGTGGAAGGCAGGGCGCGGACTGCCTGCCCGGGCCGGAGGCCTCGCAGGCGCATTTCCACCGGAATGGTGTGTTGCTTGACGCTGATCAGCGGATGCTCCGCCAGGGCGCCGAGGAGTTCGGGTCGTTCGCGGCGGTGCGGGAAATACGCCACCGGGCCATCGTCGGTCAGCGACCGGACCCAGTCCACATAGGGCTCCGCCCGGATCAACCCGTCGGCGGGCATCGCCGAGCCCACCACGATGGTCGGCTCACTGATGTTCTCGGTGACCGGCTGGGTGCCCAGCCACTCGAAGCGGTGCCGTTCCAGATGCCCGCCGAGGGCCCGGAACTTCTTCTCCACTGCCGGCTGCACGGTCAAGGCCGTGAATACCAGCAGCCGGCCCTGGGCGGCCATCCTCCGCAGGGTCCACCAGGTGGCCAGGCCCAGCGCCTTGCGTCAGCTGCCTGGGCCGATTGCTGCGTCGGAGCGCTTGGCTCATCTGCGCCCCCTATTTTCCGTCGT
>NZ_JBNHGF010000671.1:0-921 GCF_059091005.1 Arthrobacter sp. Y3223164 | reverse complement strand
CACCGGGACGGCGCCGTGGCCGTAGGCGTCCGCCTTGACCACCGCCATCACCCGGGCCGGAGCGGCGACCTCGCGCAGGTGCCGCACGTTGGCGCGGATGGCGGCCAGGTTAATGACGGCTTGGCGGTCATAGGGCAGCGGTGACGTTGTAGAGCTCACGGATCCATTCTCCCATCCGAAGCATGCTTCCGGCTGAAGGGCTGCGCCGCGGGGCGCACTGCACCGCGGCGAACACACCGGCCGACGATCTTCGGCGCGGGCGCAGGTTCAGCCGCCAGGGCCTGTGGTTGGCCCTTGCTGGCACAATACAAGCAAGGGCCGGGTCCTGGGCCGCGGGCGGCCCGATCGTTATCCAATGTCAATGGTTCGGGGGGAGCAGTGGCAACACTTGCCATACTGGGCGGCGGCGGGTTCCGGGTGCCGCTGGTCTATCGCGCACTGGCCAACGGATCCGCGGCCGGCCTGGTGGACCGGCTGGTGCTCCACGACGTAGACGCCAGCCGGCAGCGGGCGATCGTCCGGGTGCTGGAGGATGCGCCCTTGCCCGGGGCCGGCCGGCCGCCGAAGATCGAGTCCGCCCGGGACCTGGATAGCGCCCTGGCCGGCGCCGACGTCGTTTTCTCGGCCATCCGTCCCGGCGGCACCCGGGGCAGGACGCTGGACGAACGGGTGGCAACCCGGCTGAACCTGCTGGGCCAGGAGACCACCGGCGCCGCCGGGATAGCCGCCGGCCTGCGCGCCGTCCCCGCCGCCCTGTACATCGCCAGGCGGATGACTGAACTGTGCCCGGGCGCGTGGCTGATTAACTTCACCAATCCCGCCGGGCTGGTCACCGAAGCCGTGCTGCCGCTGCTCGGCCATCGGGTGGTCGGGATCTGCGACACGCCCATCGGGCTGGTGCGCCGCGCGGCGAGGGCCGCC
>NZ_JBNHGF010000670.1:0-922 GCF_059091005.1 Arthrobacter sp. Y3223164 | reverse complement strand
ACGCAGGTGACGGCGGCCGGGCGACGCTGTGTGCGGATCCGGCCGGCGTCCCGTTCCGGCTCTGGCAGGCGCGGAACCGGCCGGGTGCCCAGGCGGTCAATATGCCGGGCGCCTGGAACTTCAGCGACCTGCACGCCGCCGATCCCGCCGCAGCGTCGGCCTTCTACGGAGAGGTCTTCGGCTGGCGCTTCGACGACGTCGGTTTCGGCAGCATGATTCGCGTCCCCGGCTACGGCGACCACCTGCAGGCGACCAGTGATCCCGGCATCCGCGAGCGCCAGTCGGGCATCAACGTCCCGCCGGGATTCGCCGATGCCATCGGGTGGCTCACGGGCCTGCAGCCCGGCGAGACGGCACACTGGCACGTGGCGTTCACGGTCGCTGACCGCGACGAGACCGCCGCCGAGGCTGAACGCCGGGGCGGGACGGTGCTTGGCCAAACCACGTCCGACTGGACCCGGGATGCCCTGATCCGGGACCCGCAGGGCGCCGTGTTCACCGCCAGCCAGTTCGCCCCGTCCGCGGGGTGAGGCGGGCGCCGCTAGCTGCCGACGGCGGGCGGTTTCCACCCGGTGTCCCGGGCCCATTCGTTCATCTGCGGATCGGCCGTCCGGCTGAACCAGTCGTCCTTCGCACGTGCGTAGGCGCCGGTGGAGGGGTCGGACGCATGCTGGCCGGCGAGCCGACGCTTCTCGGCCAGATAGGCCGCAGCCGCGCGGGGGTTGGCCCGCAGCCAGTCCCGGAACAGCAGGGCGTAGCGCCACCCCGGGGAACCTGCTGCCCGGATGTGGACGTTGACGGCGCGGCCCGGGTCGGCGTTGCCGTGCAGTCTTTTCTGCCAGTCCCCGGGCTCCGGGTGCTGTGGTCTCGGGGTGTCGCGCCAGGTGCCGGGCCAGCGCGGGAAGCCGGCGGCCGCGAGTGC
>NZ_JBNHGF010000669.1:0-923 GCF_059091005.1 Arthrobacter sp. Y3223164 | reverse complement strand
GACGCCGTCGATGCGCGGGAGCGCGAAGTGGCCGAAAAGCCTGGCGTCGGTCAGCGCGCGGCCCGGCCGGTCGGCGGGCATGGTCTCGGCCAGTTTGCGGCCGTAGGAGGAATCTGCCGGATCCGCCAGGCGCAGCTCGATCTTGGTGCCGAAGAAGGACTGCTGGGCCAGCCGGATCTCGTTTTGCCGGTTGGCGGTGGTGACCACGTGGATGCCGTAGCCGCCGCCGCGGGCGATCAGCGCGTGCACGGCCGGTTCGATGTCCTCGAATTCGTCGGTCAGCAGGCCGTAGCCGTCCAGGACCAGCACGACGTCGGCGCTCGGCAGCTCCGGAATCTTGCCTTGGGCGCAGAGCCTGCGCAGGGTGGCCAGCGAATCCACCTGGTACTTCTCGAAGACGATCTCACGCTCGCCGAGCATGGCCAGCACTTCTTCCACCGTGCGGCGGACTACCTCGCGGTTGGTCCGCACGGCCACTCCGCCCACATGCGGCAGGCCCTCCAGCGGGATCAGCGAGTTCCCCAGCAGGTCCACGCAGTAGATGCCTACCTCCTGCGGGCTGTGGGTCAGGGCCAGCGAGGCCGCGATGGTGCGCAGCGCGGTGCTCTTGCCCGACTGCGGCCCGCCGATGATGGCCACGTTGCCGCCCGCCGACTTCAGGTCCAGTTCCCACACGCCCTGCCACTGTTTGGCCGGGTCATCGAGCAGGCCGATCGGGACCTTCAGCCCGCCGCCGGAGGCGAGCCGGATGCCCTGGCTGGTGGTGGTCACCGAACCGGCGGCGGTGTCCAGAGCCAGCGCCGCCGGCAGCGGCGGCAGCCAGATGGGATCCACGGCGCGCGGGAATCCGGCCAGGGTGGCCATCAGCGTGGACAGGACGGTCGGACCGGTGGTGCGCTTGGACGCCCCGGTACGCGCCGGCC
>NZ_JBNHGF010000668.1:0-925 GCF_059091005.1 Arthrobacter sp. Y3223164 | reverse complement strand
CCAGGCCGGGAAGGCGGTCTTGGCCGCCGCCACGGCGTCGTCCACGTCGGCCCCGGAGGCATAGGCGATGGCCTCAGCAGCCTCGCCGGTGGCCGGGTTCACGCGCGTAACGCGTTCTCCGCGGCCCTCGCGAAGTCCGCCGTTAATGTACTGGTGCATCCTTTGTCTCCTTTACGAGTCGAAGCCCATGCCGGCGGCGTCCATGGCTTTCAACCAGGGGCCGCGTCGTCCCCGGTTGCGGTCGGCGCGGATCAGGGCGGCGGTGGTGAGTTTGATGCCGAGCCAGGCGAGCGGCTCGGGCGGGAACGGCAGCGGCTTCCGCCGCACCAGCTCCAGCTCCGTCCGTTCGGTCGGCCGGCCCGACAGCAGGTCCAGCATCACGTTGGCGCCGAAGCGCGACGCTCCCACGCCCAAGCCGGTGAAGCCGGCGCAATAGGCCACCCGGCCGGCGTAGGCGGTGTCGAAGAAGGAGAAGAAGCGGCTGCAGGTATCGATGGCACCGCCCCAGGCGTGGCTGAAGCGCACGTCGGCCAGTTGCGGGAAAGTGGCGGCGAAGTGGGCGGCGAGGCGGCGGTACGTTTCCGGGCGGTGGTCGTAGCCGTGCCGGAGCGACCTGCCGTAGTGGTAGACGGCGTCGTAGCCGCCGAACAGCATCCGGTCCTGCCCGTCGGCGTCGGTGGTCAGCCGGTAGTAATGGAAACGGTTGTCGTTGTCGGCGATGCCGAACCGCTCGGACCAGCCCAGCGATTCCCGTTGCCCGCCGGTCAGCGGTTCCGTCATCAACGCGTAGTCGTACACCGGGACGGTATGCAGCCGGGTGCGCGCCAGCAGCGACGGGAAGGCATTGGTCGCCAGCGCGACGCGTCCGGCGGCCACGGAGCCGGCGTCGGTGCGCAGCAGGATGGACCCCGCCCGCCGGGACAGG
>NZ_JBNHGF010000667.1:0-930 GCF_059091005.1 Arthrobacter sp. Y3223164 | reverse complement strand
TGAACTGGCCGGAGTTCCCACGGCTCGTGACCTCCGAGCCAGCGCTGGCCGCGCTGGGACTGAGCCTGCGGACCGCCGCCGCCAGCACGGCCCTGTGCATCGTGCTGGGCGTCCCGATGGCGCTGGTGCTGGCGCGCAGCAGTTTCCCCGGCCAGCAGGTCGTCCGGTCGCTGGTGCTGTTGCCCCTGGTGCTGCCGCCCGTCGTCGGCGGCCTGGCCCTGCTGTATACGTTCGGCCGGCGCGGGCTGCTCGGCGGCACCTTCGAAATGATCGGCATCGAGATCGCGTTCTCCACCACGGCCGTGGTGCTCGCGCAGTCCTTCGTGGCGCTGCCGTTCCTCGTGTTGAGCCTGGAAGGTGCGCTGCGCACGGCGGGCACCAGGTATGAAGCGGTCGCGGCGACGTTGGGCGCCAGGCCGTCCCGCGTCCTGCGCACGGTGACCGTTCCGCTGGTGCTGCCCGGGCTGCTCTCCGGGGCGGTGCTGTCCTTTGCCCGGTGCCTGGGCGAGTTCGGAGCCACGCTGACTTTTGCCGGCAGCCTGCAGGGAGTCACGCGCACGCTCCCGCTGGAGATCTACCTGCAGCGGGAAACCGATGCGGATGCCGCGGTGGCGCTGTCGCTCGTGCTGGTGGTGGTCGCCGTCGCCGTGGTGATGCTGGTCCACCGCAGGAACGGCCCGGGCCGGGCGGCGGGTGTCCCATGAGCCTGGACCTGACCGCGCGGCTGCCGTCCCGCGGCTTCGAGGCGGACTTCAGCGTCGCGGACGGAGAAACCGTCGCCGTGCTCGGCCCGAACGGGGCCGGCAAGTCGACCCTGCTGGGTCTGGTTGCCGGGCTGCTCCGTCCCGCCTGGGGCCGGGCGGAACTGGACGGCAAGGTCCTGTTCAGCGCCGGGCAGCCACAGCCGGACCGCTGGGTGCCCGCCCATGC
>NZ_JBNHGF010000666.1:0-937 GCF_059091005.1 Arthrobacter sp. Y3223164 | reverse complement strand
GGCCGCCGAGCGGCCGCCCGTGTCCGCTGCCGTTCCGGCCGGAGACTACACCGCTGTCTGCCCGGAGCCCCTGCGGCTGCTGGACAGCGCCGCCGAAGACACCGATCCGCAGTTCAGCCCGGTCTCCACTACGGCGCAGACCAGGGCGCGGGCCCTGGTGCTCAGCGACCTCGGCGGCAACGTCCCCGGCAGCGAGTTGACGGAACTGGGCGCGGGCACTCCGCTCGCGCGCATCGCGGAACCGACGGAAAAGTCGTCCGGCGAGACCAAGATGGTGGCGTCCGTGGTGTCCGGACAGGACCTGTCCGCTCCCACCGTGCTGCGGGCCGCCCCGATGGGGGAGACCACCGCGCTGACCGGCGCGGCGATGACCTACCGAGCCTCGGACGGCGACCTGCGCGGACTGGCCGCTTCCAACTGCATGGCACCGGACAATGACTTCTGGTTGCTCGGGGCGTCCACCACCGTGGGAACCACGTCCGTGCTGAAACTGCACAACAGTTCCCAGACACCCTCCTCGGTCGACCTCGAACTGGTCTCGTCCGAGGGGCAGGTCCAGGCTGCCGGCACCCGCGGGCTGCTGGTCGCTCCCGGGGAGTCACGCTCCATCGTGCTGGCGGGAGTGGCCGCGAACCAGGAATCCCTGGCCGTGCGCGTGCAGTCCTCCGGCGGCCCGGTGACCGGCTTCATCCAGCAAAGCATCCTGCGCCAGCTGACCCCCGGCGGCGTCGAGCTGCTGCAGGCGTCGGCCCCGGCCGGCACGCGGCAGGTGGTCACGGGAATCACCGTCCAGGACCAAAAACCGGCACGGGCGATCCGGGACCAGGACGGTTATGAGGACGCGGCGCCGGCGCTGGACGTGGCGGTGCCCGGCGTGACCGACGCGGTCCTGGAAGTGCGCGTCTTCGGTTCCGACGGCCCGGTCAGCCTCCCGGGC
>NZ_JBNHGF010000665.1:0-939 GCF_059091005.1 Arthrobacter sp. Y3223164 | reverse complement strand
TCGTCGCGCCAGTCGATCAGGGTCTGCGCCCAGTGGCGGTAGTGCGGGGAGCTCAGACCCAGGCCCATCTGGTCGCCGTCCCGGCCGGTGGCATGGGTCGGGAAAATGGAGGTTGAACTGCGCGGCGGCGTGTCGGGTGTAGCCGTAGCTGCGCAGCAAGGAGTGCGGGTGATGGGTGTCGGTCACGACGGTTACCTCGGGGCGTGAGGCCTCCGCCCGGGGACGTTCCGGCCGCTAGCCGCGGCGCGGGCGGGGTACGGAGGCTGGGCTGGTGATGGCAGCAGGATCTGCGGGATAAACGGTCATCACACCCACCTCCTCGGGGTTGTCCGGCGGGCTGGTCAGCCCGACAACTGGATCAGCATAGCGCTCACCGGCCGTTTGCGGAATGGCCCGCCGGGACGCCGTCCGGGAAGTAGAGGCGCAGCCCCAGATCCACCAGGTCGACCCGGTCCAGCGTCGGAACCTCATGGAGCGGGATCCACCGGGCCAGGTCCGTGGAGCCGTCGGCCTCGTCGGTCAGTTCGCCGCCGACAACGCTGGCCGCGTAGATGACGCGGAAGGCGTGCAGCGGCCGCTGCCCGTGCAGGCGCTTCGCGGCCGGAATGTGCTTGCTGTCCACGCCCAGCAGCTGCTCGAGCCTGGCGGCGTAGCCCGTTTCTTCCCGGATCTCGCGGACCGCGCCGGTTGCGGCGTCTTCGCCGTATTCCAGGCCGCCGCCGGGCAGGGTCCAGCGCGGCCAGCCTGCGCCGGTCCAGCGGACCAGCAGCACCGCGCCGTCGGCCACGATCACGCCGTAGGCGGCCACGCGCGTGTCGAATTCCATGTCCCCCAGTCTAGGGCGACGGCCAGTGTAGGGCGGCGGCCGGTGTAGGGGGCGGCTAGTGTAGGGCGGCGGGCGAGGCGGCTATCGGACGCGGAGGCCGCTGTGCGCCGCCG
>NZ_JBNHGF010000664.1:0-941 GCF_059091005.1 Arthrobacter sp. Y3223164 | reverse complement strand
CCGGGCGCCGGGTGGCCGCCTCCGCCTTCGGCGACGACACGCTCTTCCTCGAGCGGCTGATCGCCCGGCCGCGGCACATCGAGGTTCAGGTGCTGTGCGACCGGCACGGCAACGCGATCCACCTGGGGGAGCGCGAATGCTCGCTGCAGCGCCGGCACCAGAAAGTCATCGAGGAGGCTCCGTCGTCGCTGCTCGACGCCGCCACCCGCGGCAGGATCGGCGAGGCGGCCTGCAACGCCGCCCGCTCCGTGGACTACACCGGGGCCGGAACGGTGGAGTTCCTGGTCTCCGACGACGCCCCCGACGAGTTTTTCTTCATGGAGATGAACACCCGGCTGCAGGTGGAACACCCGGTCACCGAGCTGGTGACCGGCCTGGACCTGGTGGAGTGGCAGGTGCGCATCGCCGCCGGTGAGGTGCTCACGCTGGCCCAGTCCGACGTCGTGCTCACGGGACACGCGGTGGAGGCGCGCGTCTACGCGGAGGATCCCTCGCAGCAGTTCCTGCCCTCGGCGGGCACGGTGCTGGCCCTGGAGGAAGCCGCCGGGGAGGGCATCCGGGTGGACAGTTCGCTGCTGCCCGGGCTGGTCATCCCCTCCGACTACGACCCGCTGCTGTCCAAGGTCATCGCCTGGGGCGAAGACCGGCAGCAGGCCCTGGCACGGCTGGACGGTGCGCTCGCCGACACCATGGTGCTCGGCATCCATACCAACATCGAGCACCTCCGCACCCTGCTGGCCGACGAGGACGTGCGGGCCGGGCGGCTGGACACCACGCTGATCGACCGGAAGATCGAACACCAGCAGTTCCGCCGGCCCGGTGACGCCGAACTGTCCGTGGCCGCCGTGGACTGGCTGCTCCGGCAACGGGACGCGCGGATCCAGGCATGTGCCGCCGGCGGCACGGGGTCCGCCTGGCGGAGCGAGGGCTGGCGGTTGAGC
>NZ_JBNHGF010000663.1:0-943 GCF_059091005.1 Arthrobacter sp. Y3223164 | reverse complement strand
GGCGGCTGGTCGCCGCCGGTGTCCGCCGGAGGTGTTGCCTCCGGAGACGAGCCCGTGTCGGCGGTCTCGTCTGTTTCGGACGCCGCGTCGTTGCCTGCGCCGGCGCTGCCGTCACCGACGGCGGCGTCCTGTTCGATGATGCCGAGGATGCGCATCTTGTAGTCGTTCAGCCGGACCTGGATTTCGTCCAGGGGGACGTCTTCGAGCGACCGGCCGTAGGCGGCGATCTCTTCCCACAGGGTTGCCAGTTTCTCCATGCCGGCGTCGCTGAGCGGGCCGTCGAGGGTGAGGACCAACTGGCTGGCGAGCGCGTAGGTAAGGCACTCGACGCAGTTGTAGTTGGCCGCCGCGGAAAGGTTTTGGGGGACCACGACGTCGGCCTGGCCGAGGATCAGGACAACCTGGAAGCCGACGGCTACTGCCGTGCAGCCCCGGCAGGACGCGAAGGCGTAGGCCTCGTTCGTGGCGTCTACCGGCCCGTCTTCGGCCCACACCAGGGCGAAGGCGACGTCGTAGACCACGGAGCCGTCCTCAACGTTGACGGCAAGGGCCTGGTTTCCGTCCTCCTCGGGGGCCAGCGGCCGGTCGAACGGGAAGACCCAGGCCGGGGGTGTGCCGGCGCCCGCGTCAGTACCGGTGGCGCCGGAACCGCCGTCGTGCAGTAAATCCTCGCCGGTGGCCGCCGTAGCGGTCTCCTGCTGCCCGGCCTGCAGGTCGCGGGGAACGAGGACCATCGCCAGTTGCGGATCCTCCGCCGTCGGCAGATCAGTACCGGAGGGCCACGCCGCCACCGTTTGCCCTGAGCGGCCTTCGGCCAGCCCCGCCGGTGATATCGGGGCGACGGAAGCCGCCGCATCGAACAGGGTTCCGCGTTCGTAGGGCTGCACCGGGCGATAGGCGCCGTCGTCGGGCCACCAGGCCCAGGCCAAGCCGGCGAGAACGG
>NZ_JBNHGF010000662.1:0-944 GCF_059091005.1 Arthrobacter sp. Y3223164 | reverse complement strand
CGGCGGCGCCGGTCCGGCCCGGCGAAGACCCGCGCGCGGCAGCGGCCCGGGTGCTCGCCGAGTCCTCCCTGCTCGTACCGCCCGGGCGCATCCTCGCACTGGATTACCAGCCGCTGGACGGCGAAGCCGCGGAAGCCATTACCTTCGTGTACGACGGCGGAACGTACGACGGCGGTGAGCTCGCCGCCGGTGCCGGGGGACAGGCGGTCTTCCTGCCCGTCGAGCAGGCCGAAGCTGTCCTGGACCCGGCGCACTCCGCCCAGCTGACCGCTGGGCTCCGGGCCCACGAACTGCTCACCGTGGTTGAACTGCGCCACGGGCAGCCGCTGCGGACAGGGCAGTTGCGCGTCCCGGAACGAGAACTGGTGCCCCACGTCTGGGCGGCGGAGGCCGCCGGCGACTCCAAGGGAACCGTGGGTTCCGGCGTTTAGTATTTCTCCCATGGCAGTCAGTGGCAGCGGGGAGCGGGTGGTCTTTGTCCACGGCACCGACAGCTTCGGGGCCGCCGCCTGGCCGCGCCAGCACCGCCTGGCCGGACGCTACGACTGCCTGTTCCTGCGCCGCCACGGGTTTGATCCGCAGGCTGAGCCCCGGCCGACCGACTTTGACGAGGACGCCCGGATCGTCGGCCGGCACCTCGGCCCGGGTGCCCACGTCGTCGCTCACGCCCAGGGTGCCGTCGCGGCGATGATGGCCGCGGTCGAACACCCCGGCAGGGTGCACTCGCTCACGCTGTTCGAACCCGCCTGCCTGTCCTTGACCGCGGACCTGCCGGCCACCCGTGCCTACCGCGAGCGGCTGGAGCCGTTGTTCGACGCGCGGCGGGAGCTGACCGACGAGGAATACCAGCGCGCCTTCGTCCGGCTGGTAGTCGGCGCAGAAGCGCTGCCGCTGGCCACCGTGGCGGACCGGGCACAGGCGATGCGGGTCCGCCTGCAGGCGCC
>NZ_JBNHGF010000661.1:0-957 GCF_059091005.1 Arthrobacter sp. Y3223164 | reverse complement strand
CCCTTGCGCCTTCCCCGGGCCTGCCCGACCAGCGCGTGGTCTTCATCCTGAACCCGGCCAAGAACTCGGCCGACGAGGCCCGCCGCGAGGTGGAGGCAGCCTGCGCGGCGGCCGGTTGGAGCCCGCCCCTGGTGTTGGAAACCACGCCCGAGGACCCGGGCCACGGACAGGCCAGGCGGGCCATCGCCGAGCGTGCGGACGTGGTGATCGCCGGCGGCGGAGACGGCACGATCCGGGTGGTGGCCTCGGAATTGTCCGGCACCCAGGTGCCGATGGGGGTGCTGCCGCTGGGCACCGGCAACCTGCTGGCCCGCAATCTGGGTCTGGATCCGGCGGCCCTGCGGACCAACATCCATGTGGCGCTGCACGGGATCATCCGCAAGATCGACACCGCCGACATCATCTTGGAGAACGAGGCGACCGGCGAACGGTCGCAGGACAGCTTCCTGGTGATCGCCGGCATCGGCGTGGATGCGGATGTCTTGGCCGACACCCGCGACGACCTGAAGCGCCGGTTCGGCTGGATGGCCTATTCCGAAGCCGGCGTCCGCCACCTTGCCGGCCAGCGGGAGCGTGTCATGGTCAGCATCGACGACGGGCCCGCCCGGCCCCGCCGCGTCCGCAGCATCCTGCTGGCCAACTGCGGGAAGTTGCCGGCGGGGATCGATTTCATCCCCACCGCGGAAATCGACGACGGCGAACTGGACATCGTGGTGCTCAGTCCGCGCAGCGCGATCGGCTGGTTGTGGATTGCCGCCAAGACGCTGGTGCGGCACAGCGCGCCGATTCCCGTGATCGAGTACCACCGCGGGCGGAAGGTCCGCATCACGGCGCACGAGCCGATGGGAAGCCAGCTCGACGGCGATCCCTCCGGGCCGGTCACGTCGCTGACCGTGCAGGTCAGGCCGCGGTCGCTGGCGGTGCGCACCGAGTCGCTCCCCTCCGCCGGCAGCCACC
>NZ_JBNHGF010000660.1:0-958 GCF_059091005.1 Arthrobacter sp. Y3223164 | reverse complement strand
CGCCGTCGGCACGGTGCAGCGCGTACGCCCGGAGCGCGTCCACGCCGTGCTGCCTGTTGCCGGCCGCGTCATGCTCGACGCTGGTGCGGCAGGATCCAAAGGCCAGCCGGAGCGGGCGTCCGGGCGTGAGGGTGCGGATCACGGGTGCAGGGTACGGCGAGTCCGGTTCCGGCCAGGCCGTGACGCCGTCAACCTCCACCCGATAGGGTGTGACGCTTCCTGGCTCCAGCCCCTCGGCCTCGACCAGCGCGTAATGGTGGCCGCGCACGGAGAACGTGCCTGCCTGCCAGCTGCGCCCCTGAACCACGACGGCGACGGTGGCGGCTTCGCGGGTCTCCACCCAGATGCTGGCCGACGTCTGGTCCACATAGCGCAGCATCGGGCCAAGTACCAGCGGCGATGCGGTCATGAATCCTCCTGCCTGACCGACAGAACGGTGTTCCCTTGCGCAACTCTGCCACTATCGCCGGCCTGCCGAAAGAGGCCGCGGCGGAGGGATTGCCTTCGGGCGCGGGCATCGCCGTCGTCATTCCCGACGTCGGTCGGTCAGCGCTCCGGCCGACCTCGGGGGAGCGGCGGCGGTTGGGCAGCGGTCACGCAACGGCGTGGCCGGAGCGTCGGAAGGCGGCTTTCAGCGCTCCGGTGACGGGAGGGGCTGCAGCGTCGGAAGGTGGCCGGTAGCGGGTACGGGCGCGTCCTGCTTTTTCCGCGGGGCGTCCTTGCCGGGATTGCCGTCGCGCTGGCCCAGGGACGGATCCGGCAGTCCGCCCTCCAGCGGCGGCACCGCGGGGAGCACGTCCCGGGACGGCGTGCCCGGCAGACGTTTGGCATCCTGCCCGGCAGCATCATCGGTACCAGGGGTCCGCTCCGCCTGGTGCCCGGGCTGGGGCGCGGGGGCAGCAGGATGTGCCGGGGCAGCGGGAGCGGCCGGGGAATCGGTGCCGGTGTCGGCCGAGCC
>NZ_JBNHGF010000659.1:0-961 GCF_059091005.1 Arthrobacter sp. Y3223164 | reverse complement strand
GCGGCGCCCGCCACGGAGGCCAAGCCCGCAGCACCCAAGCCCGCCGCCCGGCCCAAGCCGGCAGCGCGGCCCGCAGCACCCAAACCTGCTGGCCGGTCCGGTTCCAAGAACTAAGACCGTACAGAGAGCATCCGGCAACCGCCGGGCACCGTTCAGTGTCCGGCGCCGGTAGACAAGTAAACCGCCGGTGCCCGTTTTGCGGCACCGCACGAGCCGACGGTCGGCAGCGACCCGAGGAGACGTAAGGAGAACGGCAGCCATGCCGAAGCAGAAGACCCACAGCGGCGCCAAGAAGCGCTTCAAGCTCACCGGCAGCGGCAAGCTCAAGCGCCAGCAGGCCAACCGCCGCCACTACCTGGAGCACAAGCCTTCCACGCTGACCCGACGCCTTGCCAGTGACAAGATCGTTGCTCCGGCCGACGTGCGCAACATCAAGAAGATGCTCGGCATCTGATTTTCCCCCCTCTGGTCCGCGCGGCGACGCCGCAAGGGCCATCCAGCTAGTTTTGCCCCCGGCCGCCGATCGCGGCGGCCGAGCACCGGGCACCAATCATCAAAAGGAGTACGCACGTGGCACGTGTGAAGCGGGCGGTCAACGCCCACAAGAAGCGCCGGGTCATCCTGGACCGGGCTGCCGGATACCGCGGACAGCGGTCCCGCCTGTACCGCAAGGCCAAGGAACAGCTGCTGCACTCGTTCGTGTACAGCTACGGCGACCGCCGCAAGCGCAAGGGTGATTTCCGCCGCCTGTGGATCCAGCGCATCAACGCTGCCTCCCGCGCCAACGGCCTGACCTACAACCGCCTCATCCAGGGCCTGAAGGCCGCCGAGGTCCAGGTCGACCGCCGCATGCTGGCCGAGCTGGCCGTGTCCGACGCCGGCGCCTTCGCCGCTCTGGTGCAGGTAGCCAAGGACGCCCTGCCGGCCGACACTTCGGCTCCGGCAGAGCGCCAGACCGCCG
>NZ_JBNHGF010000658.1:0-962 GCF_059091005.1 Arthrobacter sp. Y3223164 | reverse complement strand
GATGGCCAACGCCGCCGCCGGTGCGGGAGTCCGCGACACCGCTGCCCGGTGAATGCATCGGCCCGGTTCCCGCACCGGGGAACCGGCCGGGCCCTCGGGCGGCTGCCTGTTCATGCCGCAAGTGTAAGTCCGGCTGTGCCGTGCACCACGGCGGCGCGGCGGCGTGCCCCCGGCAGGTACGGCGGGGACGCCGGGTACCCATGGCAAAGTGGTGGCATGGCCAACCCCTTCCTGGAACCCAGTGTCCTCCCCTATGAGCTGCCCGATTTCGCCGCGATCCGCCTTGAACACTATCCGGAAGCGTTCGAGGCCGGGTTCCGCGAGCAACTGGCGGAAATCGAGGCGATCGCGGCCAATCCGGCACCGGCGACGTTCGAGAACACCGCCGTCGCCTTCGAACGGTCCGGCCGCACGCTGTACCGGGTGAGCGCCGTGCTGGACAACTTCGCCGCCGCCGACGCCACCGACGACGTGATGGAGCTGCAGCAACGGATGGCCCCGCAGCGGGCCGCCCACCGTGACAACATCTACCTGCATGCGGCGCTCTACCGGCGGGTCTCGGCGGTCGACGAAGCCGCCGAAGGCCTCGAGGGCGAAGACCTGCGCCTTCTCACCGAGCTGCGCAAGAAGTTCCGCCGGGCCGGCGCCCAGCTCCCCCCGGCAGACCAGGAGCGGCTGCGCGCCATGAACGTGGAGCTGTCGGAGCTGGACGCGGAGTACTCTCGGGAACTGCTAAACGCCGGCAATGCCGCCGCGGTACATGTCACCGACCGCGCACAACTGGCCGGGCTCGCCGACGACGACCTGACCGCCGCCGAACTCGCGGCGCGGGACGCCGGTTACGACGACGGATGGCTGCTGGTCCTGACCCTGCCAACCGCCCAGCCGGCGCTGGAAACCCTCACCGACCGCGGCACCCGCCGCCGCCTGCATGAGGCATCGGTGGGCCGCGGCGAAGCGGG
>NZ_JBNHGF010000657.1:0-962 GCF_059091005.1 Arthrobacter sp. Y3223164 | reverse complement strand
TGCTTCCAGGTGACTGTTGTTCAGACGTGTGCTATTACGACCTGGATTGCCGTCGGGCGCCTGGACGGCGGGCTGGTGGACGAAGGCACCGCGATTGCGGCCGGCATCTGCGCCGCGGTGGTGCTGCTCTCCGCCGTCATCATCCGGTTCATTGCCAGGGGAGCCCCGGGAGATTAGTAAGGGTGCTGAATTTCGCCCTTGGCTGACGGACGCGTCGCCGACGGGACGAAACCGCCGGCCATGGCTAGGTTGGGAATAGCAGCACGCCGACAAGCGGCAGCACCTACACAAGGAGGTTTCTCATGGCGGAAACGAACCGATCGAAGGCAAGCTACACCGTACCGGGGCTCGAACTTGAAGAGGGTGTCAAGGTCGCCGACCTCTTGCAGATGCGGCTTCACGCCCTCAACGACCTGCAGCTGACGCTCAAGCACGCACATTGGAACGTGGTGGGCCGCGACTTCATCGGCGTCCACGAAATGCTGGACCCGCAGATCGAAAAGGTCCGCGCGATGATCGACGAGACCGCCGAGCGCATCGCCACCTTGGGCGTCTCGCCGAACGGTTTGCCCGGCGCCCTGGTCAAGGAGCGCAGCTGGGACGACTACGACATCCACCGTGCCGGGACCGCCGAGCACCTGGCCGCCCTGGACGTCGTGTACAACGGCGTGATTTCCGACCACCGCGAGGCCATCGAAACCGTTGGCGAAATCGATCCGGTCACGGAGGACATGCTGATCGGCCAGACCGCCGAGCTGGAGCTCTTCCAGTGGTTCATGCGCGCACACCTGGAAAACAGTGCCGGTGAACTGGCGACCGAAGGCGCCAGGACCGAAAAGGGCGCGGCCAAGAAGACCAAGTAGGCCGGCGGCGCCCTCATGGAACGTAGTAAGCACACTTAGCATCGTTGGGGTATATCGTCCGGACCCTGGCGTCACGTGAGGCCGGTCAGGCTTCCTCAC
>NZ_JBNHGF010000656.1:0-964 GCF_059091005.1 Arthrobacter sp. Y3223164 | reverse complement strand
GGCCGATCCGGGTGCCCAGCCCGTGCGGCAGTCCGGCCAGGAATCCGCCCAACCCCACGGCGGCGAGCGCCGAGCGCATCTCCTCTTCGGCCGGCGGGTCGGTGGCAGGCCGGGCCAGCAGCAGATTGGCGCGGAGCGTCGAGTTGAACAGGTGCGCTTCCTGGGGCATCCACGCGATGGCCGACCGCGGAGCCCCGCCGGCCCTCCCGTTGACCAGGTAGCGGCCGGAGGCCAGTGGCAGGAACCCCAGCAGTACGCCGAGCAGGGTGGACTTCCCGCTCCCCGACGGGCCGGTGACGGCCAGCCATTGTCCGCGCTCCACCCGCAGGTCCACGCCGGTGAAGGCGTCGTGGTCCGCGCCCGGGTACCGGTAGGACGCGTTGCGCAGTTCCAGCGCCTCGACCGGTTCCCGCCGTGCTTGGCGGACCGGGTCCGCGCCGCCGCTTCCCAGCTCCGGAATGACGCGTGCCCCGGCGGCGCGCCAAGCGCCCCATTGCTGCACCGCGGTGTTCACCGCCATGAAAGGTTCGGCCAGCGCCAACTGCATCAGGACGACGACGGCCACCACCCCCGGCACCGTGCCTCCCGCCGAGCCGAGCATCACGACGGCTGAGAGGGAACAGGCCAGCACCGTCAGCGCGTGTCCCAGGCCCTGCGCCCAGGCGCTGCGCTGCACGGCGGCGGTCGCTTCCCGGTCAAGGCGGCGGGCACGCAGCAGCAGCGGCCCGGCAGCCGTGTTTGCTGCCAGGTCCGGTGCTGCTGCCAGCAGCCGCGTGAACGCGTTCAGCGACTTGCCCTTGAGCCGCACGGTGGCTGCCTGGGCGTGGCGGTCCGCCCAGCGCGTCACCGCGGGGGCTCCCACTATGCAGATCCCGGAGAGCAGCAGCTGCCAGCCCAGGGCCGCGGGCATCAGCAGGGCGGTGGCCACGCAGGACGCGGCGGCCACCAGATCGCAATATCACAC
>NZ_JBNHGF010000655.1:0-967 GCF_059091005.1 Arthrobacter sp. Y3223164 | reverse complement strand
TCCTATCTCCCCCGCCCCGGCGTCGCGCGCAGCCTCTTCCGCCGCACGTTCGGCCTCCTCGGCGGTGACGACGAACCCGCCGCCCACCGAGTAATAGGAGGACGCACGCAGCGGTGAGCCGCCGGCGTCGTACGCCGTGAAGGTCATCCCGTTCGGGTGCGCCGGCAGCGAGCGGCGGCGGTGCAGCACCACGTCGGAAGCAGGGTCGAACTCCACCGGGTGCGTGCCGGCGAGGCTCAGCTTCCGCGCGGCCGCCGCCTCCTGCACCTGCGCGTCCGCGGCATCCGGATCAACGGTTTCCGGGTCCTCGCCCTGCAGGCCCAGGATCACGGCCTTGTCCGACCCGTGGCCGGCCCCGGTGGCACCGAGCGAGCCGAACAGCTCCGACTTCACCCGGGCCACCGACTCCAGCAGCCCGTCCGCGGCCAGTGACGCGGCAAACTGCCGGGCGGCCCGCATGGGGCCCACCGTGTGAGACGACGACGGCCCGATGCCGATCGAAAACAGGTCCAGCGCGCTCAGTGCCATCTCAGTCCACCTCGGGCGAGGCAAACTCCGTCATGGCGTCCAGCAGCCAGCGCGCGGTGTAGTCCGCGAACGAGGCCCGCGGCATGATCCGGTAGACCTGGCCGCCGTCCCGCTCCGCGGTCTGCCACAGCAGCACCGGCACCGGGCCCAGCTGGGTGGTGATCGCCGTGCCCGGACCGAACGCCCGCGGGTGCAGGTCCGCGTGGCAGCCCTTCTCCAGCACCAGCCTGGCCGAGGGTCCGGAAAGTTCCAGCGTGGTGCGGTTCGCGGACAGGTCGACGACGGCGCCCGGCTCCCCGCCGAGCGCGGCGGTCAGGTCAGCCGTGGCGTCCGTGCCTTCGGGGCCGACCAGCAGGAACTCGTCCGGCCCCAGCCACAGGATGGCGGTCGAGTCCGCGCTACCGGAAACCTGGCCGTGGCCGGCCGGCAACGGCAGACC
>NZ_JBNHGF010000654.1:0-983 GCF_059091005.1 Arthrobacter sp. Y3223164 | reverse complement strand
CTGCCGTCCGTGCTGGTGCCGCTGCCGCACGGCAACGGCGAACAGGCCCTGAACGCGGCCTCCCTCGTGGCCGCCGGCGGGGCCGTGCTGGTCCGCGACGGCGGGTTCACACCCCGCTGGGTCACGGACGAACTAATCCCGTTGCTGCGAAACGCGGAGCGGCTGCAGCAGATGTCCGCCGCGGCACACACCCTGGGAATCCGCGACGCAGACACCCGAATGGCACAATTGGTGCTCGAGGCAGCAGGGAGGAACACAGATGAAAGCCGTTGATTTCCACACCACCGCCCGGCTGCCGTTCGGCGACCTCGGCGCCGTGCACTTCATCGGATTGGGCGGCGCCGGAATGTCCGCCATCGCCCGGATCCTGCTGGCCCGCGGCGTGCCGGTCTCCGGTTCGGACGCGCGCGACTCGGCGGTCCTGCGCCAGCTGGAGGCCCTCGGTGCGACCGTCTTCGTGGGCCACGAGGCCGGCCATGTCGCCGGCGCGGACACGGTGGTTGTCTCCACCGCCATCCGGCCGGAGAACCCCGAACTGCAGGCCGCTGCCGCCGCCGGCCTGAACATCGTGCACCGCTCGGTGGCGCTTGCCGCCGCGATGGAGGGGAAGCGGCTGATCGCCGTCGGCGGCACCCACGGCAAGACGACCACCACGGCCATGGCGACCGTGATGCTGCAGGCGGCCGGCTGTGAACCCTCGTTCGCCATAGGCGGCGACGTGGCGGCGCTCGGCGTCAACGCCGCCCACGGCCAGGGCGAACTGTTCGTCGCCGAAGCCGACGAATCCGACGGATCGTTCCTCAACTACCGTCCGCAGGTCATTGTGGTGACCAACGTGGAGGCCGACCACCTGGACCACTACGGGTCGGCCGAGGCCGTGTACGCCTCCTTCGACCGGTTCACGGCACTGCTTCCGGCCGACGGCACCCTGGTGGCCTGCCTCGACGACGACGGCGCCCGCGCCTTGGCGGAGCGCACGGCGG
>NZ_JBNHGF010000653.1:0-989 GCF_059091005.1 Arthrobacter sp. Y3223164 | reverse complement strand
ACCCGGCGGGGCGCTGTCCGCGCAGTTCGGGGTTCAGGCGGTGCAGGGCCTCGACGTGGAGCAGGCCGTTGGTGGCCAGCGCGTTGCCGCCGAACGGGCCGTCTTCGCCCTCCAGCGAGCTGAACCGCCCGCCGGCTTCGGTCACGATCGGCACCAGGGCGGCCATGTCGTAGAGGTTCAGTTCCGGTTCGCAGGCGATGTCCACGGCGCCCTCGGCCACCAGGCAGTAGGACCAGAAATCGCCGAAGGCCCGCGTGCGCCAGACGGATTCGGTCAGGCCAAGGAAGTCGTCCAGGTTCCCGCGTTCCTTCCAGCCGCCCAGGCTGGAGTAGGACAGCGACGCGTTCTCCAGCCGGTCCACGGCGGAGACCTGGAGCCGGGTCGCGGTGGCCAGCGAACGTCCCGTGTAGGCGCCGGTTCCCTTGGCGGCCCACCAGCGCTTGCCCAATGCCGGCGCGCTGACCAGCCCGACTACCGGCTGCCCCTCGTCCACCAACGCGATCAGGGTGGCCCAGACCGGCACGCCCCGGACAAAGTTCTTGGTGCCGTCAATCGGGTCGATGATCCAGCGGCGGGCGCCGTGGCCGCTGCTGCCGAATTCTTCGCCGAGCACGGCGTCGCGCGGGCGGGAGCGGGAGAGCTGCCCGCGGATTGCCTCTTCGGCGGCGCGGTCGGCGTCCGTGACCGGCGTCAGGTCCGGCTTGGTCTCCACCTTCAGGTCGAGGGCCTTGAAGCGGGCCATGGTCTGCGCATCCACGGAGTCGGCCATCACGTGGGCCAGGCGCAGATCGTCGTTGTAGCTTTGCGAAGCGTGGGTCATAGGTTTCAACCTATCGGTAAGTGAAGTGCGGACGCGGGAGGCGGAGCCTGCGGCCCGGCAGGCGGCCCTTAGACCGTGCCGAGTTCCTTGGCCTCGGGGCGCTCTTCGGCCCCCAGCAGGCGGCGGAGCGACGAAAGCCTCACCGCCCCCGCGTCACCGGCCCCGCCGT
>NZ_JBNHGF010000652.1:0-990 GCF_059091005.1 Arthrobacter sp. Y3223164 | reverse complement strand
CGGCCGCCGCGCCGGCAGCCGGCGTCAGGTAAGCCAGCACCTCGGGCGATGGGGCCGGGATGGGGGCTTCCCCGGCGGCGCGGAGGGCCAGCAAGGTGGACTCCAGCGGGGCAGAAGGAGCCAGCCCGGCTTCGTCCAGCAGCCGGCGGACGGCGTCGTCGTCGGACATTTCAGCGCTGTTCATACCAGGGCCTCCTTCCTTTCCAGAACGGATTTGAGTTTAAGCAGGGCGCGCCGCTGCAATTGTTTGATGGAGCCGGCGCTCCGGCCCATGATCTCGGCAACCTGTTCGATCGACAGGTCGGCGACCACGCGTAGCATCAGCACTTCCTGCTGCTCCGGCTTCAGCTCCTTGAGCTGGCGTCCCACATCGCTCTCGGCGAGCGTCTCCAGGACAGTTGTTTCGGCGGACTCCACCGCTCGGGCGTCGGCATCAGGGTCGTAGGGCGACAGCACTGGCTGCCGGGCCCGGCGCCGGACATCGTCTACGTAGCGGGCATGGGCGATGGAGAACGCCAGCGTCCGCAGCCCCTGGAACCCGCCGTTCACCGACCGGATCCGGGAGAAGAGGGCGAGGAATACTTCCTGTACGGCGCCTTCGTGGTCTTCCACACCGCGCACCTTCAGGTATCCATTGAGCCCGGGTGCCAGCGCGGTGTAGATCTCGCCGAATGCAGCTGCATCTCCGGACTGCGCCGCGAACACGATGTCGTCGGGAAGTGATGGGGGCAAGTCGACGTTCTTTCAGACAGCGGGCGACGGGTGCGGCGCCCCCAGTGTAGGCGCCGCACCCGGTACCACGGGAATTACTGTCCGGCTTCTACCGTGACCGAAGCGGCGCCACGCAGTTCGGCGCGGGTTTCCGCGGCTTCCGTGCGGGCGTCGATCGCGGCTTCGGCCTTGGCGTTGGCGGTTACCGGCAGCTCCGGAACGGCAGGGACGGCCGGAGTGGCAGGCACGCCGTCGGCACCCGGGACGGCCGGGACTGCC
>NZ_JBNHGF010000651.1:0-999 GCF_059091005.1 Arthrobacter sp. Y3223164 | reverse complement strand
CCCGAGGACCTGGCCGGCCGGGTCGGGGGCGGCGAGGCGGTCTTCAGCTGGACCAATCCTGACCCGCGGGACGGCGACCTGTTCATCTGGACGCCCGTTACCGCGTTGGGCCGGGGCGAGCCCGAGCGCACCGGCGAGCCCGAGGCGACCGTGCCGCTGGCGCAGAACGACCGCACCTGCATCGAAGTGGTGGTGGTGCGGGCCAACGGCCGGGCCTCGGATCCGGTCCGCGGTTGCGCGGATCAGTAGCTGCCCGGACTGCGTGGCTTTTGCGGGTAGGTTTGGAACGATGAATCACGCGCCGACCCCTGGCCGGCGCAGACAAGGGGGCTAGCGGTGGCGGATGTGAGCATTGAGTTCTGCGGCGAATGGTACGAAGCCACGAACGACGACGTGTTCACCATTGGGCGCGAAGGCGATTTGGAGATCGACGACAACCCCTACCTGCACCGCAAGTTCCTGCAGATCGCCCACTACGACGGCATCTGGTGGCTGGCAAACGTCGGTTCCCTGATCTCCGCGACCATCGCCGATTCCACCGGGGGCATGCAGGCATGGCTGGCGCCGGGAGCGCGGATCCCGATGGTCTTCAGCCAGACGAACATCGTTTTCACGGCCGGCCCCACAACCTATGAGCTGTCGGTCCACGTGAAGACACCGTCCTTCCGCCAGGAACACCGGGACACGGATGCCGTGGGCGAGACCACCATCGGCCCGGTGGTGTTCACCGCGTCGCAAAAGGCCCTGATCCTGGCCCTGGCCGAGCCGATGCTCAAGCGTGACGGGACCGGGCTCAGCTCGATTCCGTCGTCCTCGCAGGCGGCGGCCAGGCTGGGCTGGCCCCTGACCAAGTTCAACCGCAAGCTGGACAACGTCTGCGACAAACTGGACCGGGTGGGCGTCGCCGGACTGCGCGGCGGCGGCGGAAAGCTCGCCACCAACCGGCGCGCGCGGCTGGTCGAGCACGCCGTCACCTCCCATCTGGTCACCGCGGCCGAC
>NZ_JBNHGF010000650.1:0-1001 GCF_059091005.1 Arthrobacter sp. Y3223164 | reverse complement strand
TGGACATCGGCCCAGCCGGCGGTCCGGCCCAGCGTGTATACCTGCTCGACCACGCCGGCGGTGTCGGCCACCGGCGTCGAATTGGCCATCGCGTGCACGGCCGTGAAGCCGCCCAGGGCCGCGGCCCGGGTGCCGGTCTCCACCGTCTCCGCGTCCTCGCGGCCCGGCTCGCGCAGGTGTGTGTGCAGGTCCACCATGCCCGGCAGCGCGATCAGCCCGTCGGCATCGATGTCGACGGCGCCGGCCGCGCTCAGGCCGGTGCCCGCCTCCGCGATTCTCCCGCCGCGGAGCAGCAGGTCGGCACGCTCGCCGCCGGTCAGCGAAGCCCCGCGGATCAGGTAGGTGGTTTCGCTGGACTCGGTCACTTGGCCTCCTGGGTGGCGGTGGGAGCGGGGGCGGCGGATTCGGTGCCGCCGGAGAGCAACAGGTAGAGCGCGGCCATCCGCACGGCAACCCCGTTGCGTACCTGGTCCAGCACGGTGGACCGCGGCGAGTCGGCGGCCGCCGAGGAAATTTCCAGCCCGCGGTTCATCGGGCCGGGGTGCATGATGATGGTGCCGGCGCGGCCGGAGGCGTCCAGCGCCGCCAGGCGGCGGTCGTCGAACCCCCAGCGGCGCGAATACTCCTGCGTGGACGGGAAGTAGGCGGCGTTCATCCGCTCCCCCTGCACGCGCAGCATCATGACGGCGTCGGTGCCCTCGGCCAGCGTGGCGTCCAGGTCGTAGCTGATCGTGCACGGCCACTGGCGGCTGCCCACCGGCAGCAGCGTCGGCGGGGCGACCATGGTGACCTCGGCGCCGAGGGTGCGCAGCAGCCACAGGTTGGAGCGGGCCACGCGGGAGTGCAGGATGTCCCCGACGATGGCCACCTTCATGCCAGCGAGGTCGCTCCCGGCCGAGGCCGTGCCCGTGAGCCTGGCCCAGGTGCGCCGCAGCGTGAACGCGTCCAGCAGCGCCTGGGTGGGGTGTTCGTGGGTGCCGTCGCCGGCGTTCACCACGGCG
>NZ_JBNHGF010000649.1:0-1001 GCF_059091005.1 Arthrobacter sp. Y3223164 | reverse complement strand
CCGCGGGGCGGTCCTCGACGGTCCCCGCGCCCAGGCGGGCACCGCCGTCGTCATGCACCCCGCGGGACATGCTGCTAAGCGGGGTAGAGCGGGTTGTGGCCGGCGGTGACACGTTCGGATTCGCGCACCGGACCCGGTGCGGTGCCGTCCCCGAAGGGGCTGCCGCCGAGGGCCTCGCGGCCGTGATCGGTCAGCCAGCCGGAGAGCTCGGGGCCCTGCGGGACGATCCGGGTGGGATTGATGTCCTCGTGCACGATGTAATAGTGCTGCTTGATCTGCACGAAGTCGGTGGTGTCGCCGAAGCCCGGGGTCTGGAAGAGGTCACGGGCGTAGCCCCACAGCGCGGGCATCTCGGTCAGCTTGTTCCGGTTGCACTTGAAGTGGCCGTGGTAGACCGCGTCGAAGCGGGCCAGCGTGGTGAAGAGGCGGACGTCGGCTTCGGTAATCGTGTCGCCCATCAGGTAGCGCCGGCTGGTGAGGCGCTCCTCGAGCCAGTCCATGGCCGCCCAGAGCCGGTCGTAGGCGGCGTTGTAGGCTTCCTGCGACCCGGCGAAACCGCAGCGGTAGACGCCATTGTTGACCTCGGTGTAGATGCGCTTGATGACCGGCTGCATCTCCTCGAGTTTGTCGGCCGGCAGCAGGTCCGGCGCGCCCTCGCGGTGGTGCTCCTTCCACTCGGTGGAGAAGTCCAGGGTCATCTGCGGGTAATCATTGGTGACGACGGCGCCGCTCGCCTCGTCCACGATGGCCGGCACGGTGATGCCGCGGGGGTAGTCCGGGAAGCGCTTGAAGTAGTTCTCCTGCAGGCGCTCGGTGCCCAAAACCGGGTCCCGGCCGCCGGGATCCAGGTCAAAGGTCCAGGAACGGGCGTCGTGGGTGGGGCCGGGCAGGCCGAGTGAAATGGCGTCCTCGAGCCCGAGCAGGCGCCGGACGATGATGGCGCGATTGGCCCAGGGGCAGGCGCGGGCGGCGACCAGGCGGTAGCGGCCGGCCTCAACCGG
>NZ_JBNHGF010000648.1:0-1007 GCF_059091005.1 Arthrobacter sp. Y3223164 | reverse complement strand
GGGTGGACGGGCTCGCCGCCCTCCGGCTGACCGAGCGCGACGGCGGTGAGTGGCGTGCCGCCGTAGACCTCCGCCCGTACGCCTTCGGCGAGACCGAGCTGTGGGTGGCCAGCGACCTCGGGGCGCACCAGCGGCCCGGCGTCCTCCGGCACGATCACGTCCTGGGCATCGGCCAGGCCTCGCTGACGCTGGCCCAGCTGACCGTCCGCACCGAGGTGGAACGGGCCCTGGACCTTGGCACCGGGTGCGGGATCCAGCTCTTCCACCTGCTGGGCCACGCCCGCCACGCCACCGCGACGGACATCTCGGAGCGGGCGCTGGCCTTCACCCGGTTCAACCTCGCCCTCAACGCCGGCGCCCTCGGGCTGGACCCGGACCACCTGGAGGAGCGGGTCAGCCTGCGGCTGGGCAGCCTGTTGGAGCCGGTGGCGGGGGAACGGTTCGACCTCGTGGTATCCAACCCGCCGTTCGTGATCACGCCGCGTCGCCCGGCCGAACGCGCCGACGAGCAGTTCACGTACCGCGACGGCGGACTGCCCGGCGACGACATCGTGGCCACCCTCTTCCGCTCCCTGCCCTCGGTGCTGGCCGACGGCGGCGTCGCACAGATGCTGGGCAACTGGGAAATTCCGGCGGGCGCGGGCAGCTGGCACGCCCGGTTGGAGCAGTGGCTGGCGCCGGACACCGACGCCTGGGTCATCCAGCGCGAGCAGCTCAGCCCGGCGCAGTATGCGCAGACGTGGCTGCGGGACGCCTCGGTGAACCGCGACCCCGAGCTGTTCGAATCCGCGTACGCCGCCTATCTGGACGATTTCGCGTCCCGGGACGTGGAGGCCCTCGGCTTCGGGCTCGTGTGGCTGCGCCGCTCCCTGCCCGAAGCCGCGGCCGCCGCTGCAGGCGCAGGATTGCTGCGGAGGTTCGAGGAGATCACCTATCCGATCGAACAGCCCATCGGCCCGCACCTGGCCGCGGCGGTCGAGCGGGCCGATTGGCTGGCCGAGCACGCC
>NZ_JBNHGF010000647.1:0-1014 GCF_059091005.1 Arthrobacter sp. Y3223164 | reverse complement strand
GCGAGCACGCGGCCGCGCTGGCAGGGCAGTTCCCGGCCACCGCCGACGGCACCACCCTGCTGGCACACCGGGCCGACGCGGCGATCTTCGGGGCAGCCGAACCGACGGAGATGCAGGTGCAGCAGTACTGGGACCAGGTGGACGACTCGCTGACCAAGATGAAGGACTCGCTGGGTTTCTGGCAACGGCAGCGGGCAAAGTACACGCCGCGCTCGCTGGTTGCCGACGCCAGGAGGCGGCTGGCGCGGCGGCGGACAACGGCCGCCACTAGAATCCGTACAGTAGACTCACAGGCCGGACGGCCGGAACAGGGCGGGAGCAGCACGTGGCAGCAAGACTGAATCTGGTCAGCGCCCCGGTCGGCAAACGGCTGGGGGCATGGCTGATCGACAAGATTCCGCCGGCCGTGCTGATGCTGGCCGCCTACGCTGCCAGCGTGCCGGCCGTGATGGAGGCCGCGGCCTCGGGCAGCGCCTCCGCGGCCGCGGAGTCGCTGGGCGGCCTGTTCCTGTGGATCGGGCTGGCGGGCGTGCTGTCGCTGGCCTACACCATCTGGCTCTGGGGCTGGGAAGCGACTACCGGCAAGACTCCCGGCAACGTGCTGTTGGGCCTGCGGACCGCTAATGAGGACGGCCACCCGGCCGGCTGGGGCGCCATCTTCCTGCGCGGGCTGATCATCGCCGTGGGCGGACTGGTGTTGGCGGTGGGCTCGGTCGTGGTGGTGGTCTCCAACGTCTGGGACCGCAACCACAGGCGGCAGGGCTGGCACGACAAGGTGGCCAAGACACTGGTGCTCGACGTGGCCCAGGGCCGCGATCCGCTGACCACCGGTGGGCTCTACGGGCCGGCGGCCTTCGCCCCGGATGGTACGGACGCCCGCGCCGGCTTTGCCAACGTGGCACCGGACGGACAAGACCCGCGCCGACCCGCCGCTGGGCCGGCTTCGCAGCCCTCCGGGGTCATTGCCGCAATCCCGGGATTCGGCCCGGCAACGGGCGCACCGGCGGCCAAGGC
>NZ_JBNHGF010000646.1:0-1019 GCF_059091005.1 Arthrobacter sp. Y3223164 | reverse complement strand
GGTGGCGGCCAGCCGGTAGGCGGCGGCGCCGGCCTCCGGTGCGTAGATCCGGGTGGCCAGCACGATCCGCAGGCCCATCAGGCGTGCAGCCCGATGGTGCGGGATTCCTTCGCGCTGGCGATCATGGCTTCGGCCACGCGCAGCGTGTTCAGCCCTTCCCGCATGGTGACGATGCTGGCCGCCGGGCGGCCGGGGCGGGCACCGCCGTCGTGCCGGGCAGCCGGGGAACCGGGCGGCAGTCCGCGGGTGGCGAGCACGGCGTCGCGGAAGGCCTCGTGTTCGACCTTCAGCGGTTCCCGCTTAGGGATGGCCAGGCGGGTGATGTTGCCTTCGGAGACGCCGCGGAAGTTGGCCACGGACTCCCACTCGGTGTTGATGGTGCCGTTTTCGTGGAAGGTCAGGTCGGCGGTCAGCGTGTCGGCCACGAAGGCGCCGCGTTCTCCGGTGACCACCGTGACGCGTTCCTTCGTCGGCGACAGCCAGTTCACCAGATGGCTGGTGATCACGCCGTTGTCCAGCAGGCCGGTGGCCGCCACCATGTCCTCGTGCTCTCGGCCGGTGCGGATGGTGGTGTTGGCGCTGACGGATGCGTAGCCGGCCTGTGCCAGCCAGGCGGTGAGGTCGATGTCGTGCGTGCCGAGGTCTTTGATCACGCCGACGTCTGCGATCCGCGCCGGGAAGGGGCCCTGCCGGCGGGTGGCGATCTGGAAGATCCGGCCGAGTTCGCCGGCTTCCAGCCGTGCGCGCAGCGACTGCAGCGCCGGGTTGTAGCGTTCGATGTGGCCGACGGCGCCGATCAGCCCGCGGGATTCGAACGCGTCCGCCAGCTTCTCGCCGCCCGCGACCGTGTCCGCGATCGGCTTTTCCACCATGGTGTGGATGCCGGCCTCGGCCAGGGCCATTCCGACTTCCACGTGCAGGCCGGTGGGCACCGCGCACATGGCGATGTCGATCCCGGCCCCGATCAGCTCCTCGACGCCGCCGAAGACGGGCAGGCCGGGCGCCGCGCCGTGCGGGTA
>NZ_JBNHGF010000645.1:0-1023 GCF_059091005.1 Arthrobacter sp. Y3223164 | reverse complement strand
CGGCTCGACGTGCACGGAGCCCTGGCCGACGGCGATCCACTGATCGGGGTGGAACCGCGCATCCGCACCGCGGAGCCGGCCTTCGAACCGCTGCTCAAGGCGGTGTTGGACCACACCCCGGTCTCCTTCGACTACCGGTCGCCCAAAGACGGCCGGCCGCAGCCGCGGCGGGTGGAGCCCTGGGGGCTGGGCAACCGCTACGGCCACTGGTACCTGGCCGGCCGCGACCTGGACCGGGACGCCCAGCGCACCTTCCGGCTGTCCAGGATCACCTCCACCATAAAGAAGCTGAACGGGACCTACAGCATCCCGGAAGGCTTCGCCATGCGCACGGTGCTGGACGGGCTGCAGGCGCCGGAGGACAACGGGACCGCCGTCCTCCTGCTCCGGCAGGACAAGGCCAACTCGCTGCGTGCGGCCGCCGCACCCGCCGAGGACGTCCGGCCGCCGGCGGGCTGGGACGCCGTCACACTTGGCTACGGCGACGCGGAGGTGCTGGCGGAGGAAATTGCCTCGCACGGTGCCAACGCCCTGGTCCAGGGTCCGGACGAGCTGCGCGGCGCCGTGGTGCGCCGGCTGGAAGGCGCCCTGGCCGCCGCCACCCAGGCACCGCCGTCGTACACCCTGCTGGAGGACAGCTCACGGCCGGCACGGAAGACGGGGTCCCTGGACCATCTGCCGCGGCTGCTGGATCTGGTCTCTTACGTCACGGCGAATCCGGGGGTGCCGCTGGACGCCACCGCCGAGAAGTTCAAGATCAGCAAGAACCAGCTGATCAAGGACCTGAACCTGCTGTTCGTCTGCGGGACTCCCGGCTACGGCCCGGACCAGCTCATCGAAGCCTTCTGGGAAGACGGCACCATCTCCATCAACAACGCCGACGAGATCGACAAGCCGGTGCGCCTGAGCCTGGACGAGGCGCTCTCGCTGGTGGTCGGCCTGCAGGCCCTCGAGACGGTGCCCGGGGTGGGGGAGCAGCCCGCCCTGCGCAGCGCGCTCAGCAAGCTGTTGGCGGCGGCCGGC
>NZ_JBNHGF010000644.1:0-1034 GCF_059091005.1 Arthrobacter sp. Y3223164 | reverse complement strand
TGGCGGCCCGGACCCGGTCGGCCACGGAGGCCGCCGTACTGGAGTCGTTGGCACCCGGGCTGCAGCGGTCCGCGGCGGAAGTAGCGCAGACGGTTGGCATCTCCCGGGCCACTGCCCAGCGGTACCTGTCTGCTTTGGCGGACGACGGCGCCGTCGAAATCCATTTGCGCTATGGCAGCACCGGGCGCCCAGAGCACCGTTACGGCCGGGCCGGGTGACTCAGGGCGGGGCCGTCGGCCGGTCCGGGGCACCACCGGACTGGTTTTTGTGGCCGCGCAACGGCGGGCAAAGGCAGGAACAGGGGCGGGCAATGATTGGATGGCAGGCATGACCGTTGGCTTGGTACTGGATCTTTTCGGCACCTTCTTTTTTGCCATGTCCGGTTGCCTGTTGGCGGCCCGCCGGAAATTCGACATCATCGGTTCCGTGTTCCTTGGCTCCCTGGCCGGTCTGGGCGGCGGCATCATCAGGGACGTAATTCTGGATACCGTCCCCAGTGCCTTTAACAATCCGCTGTACTTCGTCCCGCCGGTGGTGGCAGCGCTGGTGGTCTTCTTCCTGTTCCGCAGCGTGGAACGCATGCAGCGTCCATTGCTGATCTTCGACGCCGGCGGGCTGGCACTGTTCTGCATCACCGGGACGGTCAAGGCCCTGAGCCTGGGCATGAACCCTGTCGCCTCGGCGCTGCTGGGCCTGACCACTGCCGTGGGCGGCGGCATACTGCGTGACGTCGTGGCCAACCGGGTGCCCCAACTGTTCAGCCCGGACGATCTGTATGCCGTGCCCGCCATGTTGGGTTCGGCCTTGGTGGTGGTGCTGTGGTTTGCCGGGGTCTACGGAACGCTGGCCGCCGTGGGCGTGGCCGCGGTGGTGTTCGGGCTCCGTGTGGTCTCCCTGCACTATGGCTGGCACATTCCGCACGCGGCCCCGGTATCGCGCCTGCCGCAGGACGACGGCTGATCAGGGAACACCCGCGGCTGGGCGGAAGCCGCGGCTGGGCGGAAGCCGCGGCTGGGCGGAAGCCGCGGCGGGAC
>NZ_JBNHGF010000643.1:0-1036 GCF_059091005.1 Arthrobacter sp. Y3223164 | reverse complement strand
GGTCCAGCGCGGCGGCCTGGGGCAGGAACCTGGCCAGTTCCCGATGGTCCTCGGCCAGATGCCCGGTGGCGCCGGGCTCGACGATTTCCCGGGCGGCTCCCCGCGGCGTGGCGACCACGGGGGTCCCGGCGGCCAAAGCCTCGATCATGACGAGGCCGAAAGGCTCGGCCCACTGGAGCGGGTTCAACAGGGCGACCGCCTCGCCCAGCAACCGGTATTTGTCGCCGCCGGCGACTTCGCCGAGGAACTCCTCATCCGGCCCGAGCATGGGTTCGATGACGTCGTGGAAGTACCGCAGTTCCTCGGGCTCGCGCATCTTGGCGGCGATCTTCAACGGCATCCCCGCCATGCGGGAAATCCCGATGGCCTCGGCCACTCCCTTGTCCGGACACATCCGGCCCAGGAAACAGGCGTACCCGCCCCCGCCCGCGCCCACCGGGATGGCGGCGGTATCGATCCCGTGGTGAATGACGGCGGAGACGTCGAGGCCGGTACCGGCCACCTGCTGGTGAGAGATGGCGACGAGGGCGACGTGTCGTTCCGCGGCGCGGTAGATACCGGTCAGCTGCGCGGTCAGCCCGGTGTGGATCGTCATGACCCCCGGCACCGAACCCGGCCGGTCCCGGTAGAACGGCCCCGTCAGGGTGTGGTCGTGGATCAGGTCGACGCCGTGGAGCCCCTCGTAGGCGCGGATGATGTGGTGGAGCTCCGACCAGTTGGTCCCGATGGCCTCCGGATCGGACGGCTGCGTGCCCGGCACCAGGGGAACGGGGCATGTGCTGTCGGCGGCGGCGGCCAGCACCACGTCGTGTCCTGCGTCCACGAAGCCGCGGGCGAGGTTGTCAACGACCTCTTCGATACCGCCGTAGCCGCCCGGCGGAACCGGAAACCACGGTGGGGCGATCAGCCCGATACGCATCGTCGGCCTTTTCTCCCGGAGGGGCTCCAGCGTACGACAGCGCAGCCGGGGTTGGCGAGGCGCGCAGGTTCGACGCCTGTGGTCCGGCGGAGCGGCGGCCGGTCACCGGCGGCGGGC
>NZ_JBNHGF010000642.1:0-1040 GCF_059091005.1 Arthrobacter sp. Y3223164 | reverse complement strand
GACCGCCTGCGCGCCGTGCTGGAGAGCGCCGGCCCCGACCCGGCACGGTTCCCGTCGTCAGCCAGGGACTGCCTGGACCGCGCTTACGAGGCAGCCTATGCCGAGAACCACGCGGGCGCCCGTGCCCTGGCGCAGGCCGGACTCGCCCGGTCCTCGGACACCGAACTCGACGTCCGGCTGGGCTTGTACTCGGTGCTGATTGCGCTCGCCCAGCTGGCAGGCGAAGAGAAGCAGGCCCGGGAATATCTCTACGCCCGCATCGCCTTGCTCCGCAGCCATGGGCTGGAAGCCGAGGCCGCGGCCGGTGAGCGGCTGGGAACGGCGTTGTTCCGCGAAGCCGGCGACGACGACCTCCCGCTCCTGGAGGCAGAACTTGACCGCCTGCTGGAGGCCCGTGCCCCGGGATCGGTGACGGCGGACGTCCAGCTGGCCATCGCCGTCGTCCGTTCCCAGCGCGGGGAAGCGAAGCAGGCGATCGCGCTGCTGGAAGACGCGGTGGCCGGCTACGAGCATTCCGGCCGGACGGACAGCTTGTCCGGCGCGCTGATGTACCTGGCCAACACCTACCTGCAGGCCGACCAGCCGGAACGGGCCACCGCAGTTGCCGACCGCATGCTGGCATTGCCCGGCAACCGCGCCACCACCGCCAGCATGTGGCTCTTGAAGGCCAATGCCGCCGGCGGCGACGGCGCGGCCGGGCTGGAGGAAGCGCTGACGGCGCTGGAACTGTATGCGGCTGCCGGGGTCCGCAAGGGTGCCATCAGTGCCGCCGTCGTGCTGGCCCGGCTCTGTGCCGGCATCGGCGACTATGAGGACTCGGTGCTGGCCTGGCAGGCGGCGGTCGCCCAGGCCGAACGCGGCGAGGTCCAGGAAGAGCTCACGCTGCGCCTGGCGCTGGGAAACCAGCTGCTGGAGGCCGAAGAGTACGAACTGGCGGGCGAGGTGCTGTCCAAGCTGCTGGCGCGGCTGGAACACACCAAGGCGCCCCATGCGCAGGTGGCGCGGGCGCTGATGAGCCTGGGCCACGCCCACCGGCACGC
>NZ_JBNHGF010000641.1:0-1040 GCF_059091005.1 Arthrobacter sp. Y3223164 | reverse complement strand
GCGCGGCTTTGGCAGCCGGGCCGGACCGCGCGTCCGGTGAAGCGCCCGCCAATACCGCCGCAGGCAAACCCGTTGGCACCGGTAGATCCGGAACGGCGTCGCTGCCGCGCCCGAAGACCGGCGGCGGGCGGCCCAATAGGTGGATCATCTGGTTGCTGACCTTGGCCTTCTGTGGCCAGTCCGCCGCCTACTACGGAACGACCACCTGGCTGCCCCTGCTGCTGTCCGAAGTCCGGGGCATGTCCATTGCCGCCTCCGGAGCCACGGCCTCGCTCTTCCAGGTGGCCGCCATTGTCGGCGCTTTCGGGGTGCCGCTCGTGGCAGCACGAACCCGGCTCTGGGTGCCGACGGCAGGCATCGCCGTCTTGTGGATGACCCTCCCCCTCGGCCTGCTCCTGGCACCCGACGCCTACATTCTCTGGTCCATCACGGGAGGGATCGCCCAGGGCGGCGGGTTCACGGCCATCTTCTCGGTCATCCCGCGCGTGGCCCGCAACGACAACGAGGCGGCCTCCGCGTCCGCCCGGATCCAGACGGGCGGATATCTGGCCGCGACCTGCGCACCGCCGGTGGCCGGATGGCTGAACACGGTGACCGGCGGCTGGACCGCTCCCCTGCTTCTTGTCCTCGCGTGCACGGTGGCGTTCGCCGCGGGCGGGCTGATGGCCGTGCGGGTGTCCGAGCGGCAGTAGGCCGCGGAATTATTCGGGCCGGCGGCCGCCCTGGAGCTGCCTCTACGCTGGTGGTTCCGCGATGATGAAACGTATAATTCTGCTGCTGTCGTCGTTCGGCGAGGCCGAATTGGGGTAGTTGGGGGAAGCAGATGCAGCACCGGGCAGAGGGATTGGCAAGGGACGCGTCCCCCGGAGCGCAAACCCGGCCCGGGCAGCCGGGCGTCAAGCGGTCACCCAGCGGGAGGATCCCGCAATGGGCGTTGGACGAGGCACTGGGAACCTCTTCCCCGCCCCGGCCCGCCGAGGGGCCCGCTGCCGGCTGGCCGACGCCGGCAAGAAAGTCCCGCCCGCGTTCCGTGCAGCGGG
>NZ_JBNHGF010000640.1:0-1042 GCF_059091005.1 Arthrobacter sp. Y3223164 | reverse complement strand
CGAGCTGTCGCCGCCGGGGACCGGCCGGTTCGGGCGGCGGGACACCACGGCCATCGCCACGCCGAGCACCAGCAGCAGGGCTCCGATGATCATCAGGGCCAGCGACCACGGCACCGAGGTGTCGTTCGGCCAGGTGACGGTCACCGTCGTCGGCGCCGGCTCGGTGCCGTCCGCGGCCAGCAGGATGGACCACTCGCCGTCGGCCGGGGCCAGCCACCGGTGCTCAAGGCTGCCCTCGGCCTGCTGCTGGCTCACCCACAGGTCGGAGCCCGCAGGGTTCGGCACCTTGGCCTCGCCCTCGGTCACGGTCCCCTGCAGTTGCCCGTCCTCGATGCCTGTCAGGGAGGTGTGCGCCGCCTCTCCGACCCAGGCCTCGACGTCGCCCGCTCGGCCGATGGCCAGCAGGAACTCGCCGTCGGCCTCCACCGAAACGTCCACTTCTTCTTCGTGGACACCGAAGACTTCCGGTTCGATGACGGTCACGGGTGCGGTTGCATCGGCTGCCGTGTAGGTGGCCGAGGCGCGCTCGGGCGGCGCCCACACGGTCCGCTGGGCGATGCCCAGCGCGATGGCCAGCAGGCCGATCACCATCAGGGCCACTGAAATCTTAAAACGCACAAAAATACCAATCGTCGATCGCTGCAGGAGGGAAGGGCCGCAGGGACGCCCACGCCTCCAGGGCCGGCCGGGGTGCCCGCCATCGGTCATGCTTTATAACCCTATGGTAACGAACCCTCTCCGCCGTCCGTGCGCGGCCGGACCGCGTGGTCCGCCGCGGACCGCCTTTTGCCCTTTTTGCCGTCGGCATCCGCTGCCACACCATACCGGACTGGTAGTCTTTCGCTCAGAATTGCCCCTATCCTGCGCCGTTGTTGCTTAGCGCGTGACAAGTGCGCCCGCCCGCTGCTTCAGCGGCTGCAGGCGGAAGAGAGGATGCTGCGTGAGCGAACCCCGGGATGCTCCCACGCCCGCCGCCGGCAACGGATCGCCGGCCGAGGGCCAGCCCGCCGACCTCGCGGCACCGGCCCCGGATCCCGCCGCG
>NZ_JBNHGF010000639.1:0-1047 GCF_059091005.1 Arthrobacter sp. Y3223164 | reverse complement strand
GCGGAAGCCCTCGCCGCGGCGGGCTACCGGCCGCTGCCGGACGCGGCCGGTTTCGCGCTGGGGAACTGCCCGTTCCACTTGCTGGCCCGCAGCCACACGGAAACGGTATGCGGCCTGAACCTCGCCCTGCTGCAAGGGATGCTGGCCGGCTGCGCGGACCAGTCCCACGGCGTCGCCGCGGATCCGGACGGGCCGTTCTGCTGCGCCAGGATCAACCGGCGCTGAACCGCCTGCGGGCTTCGAGCCTCCCGGGGCCGGGCGACGGGCTGAAACCAGGCGCACCGGGGCATGTAAAATATTGGCGTGCCCGTGTACCTTGACCACGCGGCGACCACGCCCCTTGTGGCGCAGGCCCTGGCCGCACTCACCCATGAACTCAGCCGCAGCGGAAACCCCTCCTCGCTGCACGGTTCCGGCCGGCGTGCCCGCAGGGTGGTCGAGGACGCCCGCGAGACCATCGCCGCCGCGGCCGGGGCGCATCCGTCCGAGGTGATTTTCACGTCCGGCGGTACCGAAGCCGACAATCTTGCCGTCAAGGGCCTGTATTGGTCCCGGCGCGACGCCGACCCCCGGCGGCGGCGGATCCTGTGTTCGCCGGTGGAGCACCATGCCGTGCTCGACACGGTGGAATGGCTGGCGAAGCATGAGGGCGCCGAGGCGGTCTGGCTGCCGGTCGACGCCCACGGCGTGGTCTCCGTCGAGGCCCTGCGGCGGGAAATCGAAGCCGACCCCGCGGCCGTGGCGTTGGTCACCGTCATGTGGGCCAACAACGAGGTCGGCAGCGTCCAGCCGATGGCAGAAATAGTCGCCGCCGCGCAGCCGCACGGCATCCCGGTCCACTCGGACGCCGTCCAGGCGTTCGGCCACCTGCGGGTGGATTTCAAGGCCTCCGGGCTGGACACCCTCGCCATCAGCGGGCACAAGATCGGCGGCCCGGTGGGGGTCGGTGCGCTGCTGGTCGGCCGGGACGTGAAGCTGACGCCCGTCCAGCACGGCGGCGGCCAGGAACGCGACATCCGGTCGGGCACCCTGGACACCCCGGCGATC
>NZ_JBNHGF010000638.1:0-1050 GCF_059091005.1 Arthrobacter sp. Y3223164 | reverse complement strand
GGCGCTGGGGCCCTCGGGGGTGGAGCGGCACGTGCCCGGCCCCACCCGCCGGCTGGACAGCACCGGGGCGCCCGTGCAGCGGGACGTGCGCGACGACGATGCCCTCCTGATGATCTTCACGTCCGGTACCGAGGGGCCGAGCAAGGCCGCCATCCTCACGCACGCCAACTGCTTCTGGACCAACCTCTCGCTGTCGCGGACCATGGAGCTCTCCAGCTCCGACGTGGTGCTGGCCGCGCTGCCGCAGTTCCACGTGGGCGGCTGGAACATCCAGCCGCTGTTGGCCTGGTGGACCGGCGCCACGGTGGTGCTGGAACGCACGTTCGACGCCGGCCGGATGCTGCAGCTGATCGCCGAACGCAGGGTCACCACCATGATGGGCGTCCCCACCCAGTACGCCCTGCTGGCCGAGCACCCCGGCTTCGCGTCCGCCGACCTGTCCAGCCTGCAGCACGCGATCGTCGGCGGGGCGTCGATGCCCGCGCCGCTGCTGCGGATCTGGCACAAGCGGGGCGTGGCCCTGAGCCAGGGCTACGGCCTGACCGAGGCCTCGCCCAACGTGCTCTGCCTGCCCAATGAAGACGCGGCCTCCATGATCGGCTACGCGGGCAAGCCCTACCCGCACGTCAGCGTGGCGGTAGCGGACCCGGCCACCGGCGAGATCCTCGACGGGGCGGCCACCGGTGAGCTGCTGGTCTCGGGGCCGGGCGTGTTCGCCGGCTACTTCCGGAACCCGGACGCCACCGCGGCGGCGCTCGCCGGCGGCTGGCTGCGCACCGGCGACCTGGTCGAACGCACCGCGGACGGCTTCTTCCGGATTGTGGACCGGATCAAGGACCTCTACATCTCCGGCGGCGAAAACGTGGCCCCGGCCCAGGTGGAGCAGGTCCTGCTCTCGCATCCCGCGGTGGCCGAGGCCGCCGTCGTCGGGGTTCCCGACGAACGCTGGGGCGAGACCGGGCTGGCCTACGTGGTGGTCCGGCCGGGCCGGATCACCGACGCCGAGGAACTGGCCGAGCACTGCCGGGCGCAGCTGGCCGCCTTCAAGGT
>NZ_JBNHGF010000637.1:0-1053 GCF_059091005.1 Arthrobacter sp. Y3223164 | reverse complement strand
GGCGGTGTCCCGGAATTCCCTGGCCGAACCGGGCATTATCGGCGTGTCCGGCGGCGGCGGGCTCGCGGCAATCATCGTCATCACCACTGTTCCGCTGCGCCTTGTTCCCCGAGTACCAGCAGAATGTGCCCTTCAGCATCGAGAACCGGGCTTCCCTGAACGCCAGCGGCCAGCCGGAGCTCACCGCCGTCAGGACACTCAGCTTCGACGACCGGACCCGGATCGTGGAGGACCGGACCAGCTGGGACGACGATCTGCGCCGGCCCGTCGGTGCCCTGGGCCGCAGCGGTCGCCTGCTGACGGACGTGGCGTGCTCGGTCGGTGCCGACGGCCGGATGCGCCTCGCGTCGCGGCGATGCCGGATATCAGCCGGCCCGCTCACCATCGGGCTTCCGCTGCTGCTGGATGCCGCGGCCTTCACGGAACAGTGGTGGGATAGGTCCGAGGGCCGTTTCCGGATCCGGACGAAGGTCATCCAGCGCCAACTCGGCACCGTGCTGGAATACTCCGGATCCTTTACGTACGCGGTGCACGCCTAATCGAAGTCCAACACAGCGCCGAATCCGGGATTCTTTGCCGGCCGCCCGCCGCCGGCTCTTGTCGGAACCGCCCCGGTCGGAGCCGCTCCGGGCTCATGCCTCGGCGACGACCTGGTTCAGGGCGTCGGCCGTCTGGGTGAGCCGCTTGACCACCGCGCGCGCCGTCTCCGGTGAACGTCCGGCCAGGCCGGCGGACGGCGTAATCCTCAACCGCGGCAGCCGCGTCAACGGCAGGCCCAGCTGCCGCCAGGGACGGACGACCGCATCTACGAGCGCGCTGACCTGCGGAACGGCGCCTGCGGCCGGGTCAATGATGCCTGCCCACACGGTCCGGTCCGCTTCCACCGCGGCGGCGATGGTTTCCCACTGCCGGGTGGTCAGGGCACCGGTGGGGAGGGCGACCCCGTCCAGTCCGCTGCCGGCCACGGCGTCGAGAGAGGAATCGGCGGCAGGGACCAGGGCGACCACCTCCACGGCTCCGGCATCGCGCAGTGCGGCGGCCACCAGGTCCCAG
>NZ_JBNHGF010000636.1:0-1065 GCF_059091005.1 Arthrobacter sp. Y3223164 | reverse complement strand
GACCCGGCGCCGGGCGCTGGAACCGGTGGCCGACGTGCTCGACGCCGGCACCACCAAGGTGGAACCGGCGCGGGTGGTGAAGGCGCTGGCCGCCCGCGGCTACGAGCAGATCCACAGCGAGGGCGGGCCGCTTCTCTTCGGCAGCTTCCAGGCGGCGGGGCTGGTGGACGAGCTGTGCCTGACGATCAGCCCGGTGTTGGCCGGCGGGGCCGCCAAGCGGATATCCGACCATGTTCCCGGCGCGCGCGAGTCGCTGCAGCGGCTTCAACTGCGGCAGGTGCTCGAGTCCGGGTCGATGCTGCTGTTGCGTTACACCGCCGCGGACAGCGCACCGGGGACCACGTCCACGGACACCGGCAGCCTCCCCACCCGCTCGCCGTCGGCGTAAGCGGTGACGCCGGCGGCCTCCAACCGGACCGTCCTGACCCGCTCGATGCGGACGGCCGGATGGCCGAGGTGCCGGCCGGCGTAGACGCGCGGAAAGATGCCGACGAAGGCCCGACGGGACAGTGGCGAGACGATGAACAGATCCAGCAAACCGTCGTCGTACGCCGCCCCCGGCACAATGCGCATCCCGCCGCCAAAGGAGCGGCCGTTGGCCACGGCGACGAGCATCGCGTCGACCTCCCGCGGCACGCCGTCCACGACGAGGCTGTAGCGGATGGGCCGGAAGGAAGCGAGTTCGCGCAGCATGGCCAGCGGATAGCGCAGCCGGCCGCGGGGGAATTTCCAGCGGTTGGCACGGTCGTTGACGGCCGCATCGAAGCCGGCCGAGAGCACCCCGGCGAACCAGGCCGTGGACCCGTCCGGATGCGTCACCCGGCCCAGGTCCACCCTGCGCGGTTGCTCCAAGGCGTGCAGGAAATGCCCGACGGCGGCGGCCGGCCCGGCGGGCAGGCCGAACAGCCGGCCAAAGTCGTTCCCGGTGCCCGCCGGCACGATGCCCAGCGGAACCTGTGTGCCCGCCAGCGCGTTGACTGCTAAGTGAACCATTCCGTCACCGCCCACCACCAGGAGGGCGGAGACCCCGCGGCGCAGCGCGCCGGCGACCAGGTCGGCGAGCGC
>NZ_JBNHGF010000635.1:0-1067 GCF_059091005.1 Arthrobacter sp. Y3223164 | reverse complement strand
CGCGGCGGCTTCCGGCGCGCCGGCCTCGGCCGCTGCCAGCAGGTCTTGCAATTCCCGGCGCGTCTGCTCGTCCGGATCGGCCTCCAGCCAGGCCTCGGCCGCGGCCTTCAGCTCCTGGGGTGTTGCGGTCATGTCGCTCCCGTTCACAGTTTGGCGACAATTCCGGCCAGCAGCCGCGAGATCCGCGGCCCCGCGGCCCGCCCCGCCTCGATGACCTCGGCGTGGCTGAGCGGAACGTCGCTGATGCCGGCCGCAAGGTTGGTCACCAGCGAGATTCCGAAAACCTCCATGCCGGCGTGGCGCGCGGCGATGGCCTCCAACGCCGTGGACATGCCGACCAGGTCGGCGCCGATCCGCTTGGCGTACTGCACCTCGGCCGGAGTTTCGTAGTGGGGGCCGGGGAATTGTGCGTATACGCCTTCGTCCAGGCTGGGATCCACCTCCCGAGCCAGGGTGCGCAGTCGTCCCGAATAGAGGTCGGTCAGGTCAACGAAGGTTGCGCCTTCCAGCGGGGAGGCGGCGGTGAGGTTGATGTGGTCGCTGATCAGCACCGGCGTGCCCGGCGCCCAGGCCGGGTTCAGTCCGCCGCAGCCGTTGGTCAGCACCAGCGTCCTGCACCCGGCCGCCGCCGCAGTCCGGACGCCGTGGACGACCGAGCGTACGCCCTTGCCCTCGTAGTAGTGGGTGCGGGCGCCCAGCACCAGCACGCGCTTGCCGTCGGGCGTCCGGACGGAGCGGATGGTGCCGACGTGGCCTTCGACTGCCGGGGCGGAGAACCCGGAAATGTCCGTGGCCGGGATCGAGTGGGTCGTCTCTCCGATGAGGTCGGCGGCCTCGCCCCAGCCGGAGCCGAGCACCAGCGCGACGTCATGGGTGGGAACACCGGTCTGGCGGGCGAGGGAAGCGGCTGCCTCGGCGGCCAGTTCAAAGGGGTCTGTAGTCACAGCACCTAACCTACCCGCTGCCGAACTGCCGCCGAAAGCGTCGGGCGGGGGCGCCGTCGTCGTTCCTGGCATTGGGGATGTCCGGGCGGCTGGCGCGCGGCTGGCGGCGGCCGTGCGCGGGCC
>NZ_JBNHGF010000634.1:0-1069 GCF_059091005.1 Arthrobacter sp. Y3223164 | reverse complement strand
AGCACCACGCCGACGACCAGCGCCAGCCAGATGCCGTCCCGCCCGACGCCGTATGCATCCGCCATCCGGCCGGCGCCCAGCAGCCGCGCCACCGCCGGCGTGGTGGAGTAGGCGAGGAAGATCATCAGTCCGACGACGGTCTGCACCACGGTGGCGGCCAGCCCCATTCCGGCCAGTTCCGCCACCCCGAGGTGTCCCACGATGGCCGAATCGGCCGCCAGGAACAGCGGCTCGGCGATCAAGGCGCCGAAGGCGGGGATGGCGAGTGCAAGGATTTGACGGTTCAGGCTCCGTCCCTGCCGCTGCTCGGCGGTCTTCTCCGGGTTCACGCCCACCAGCTTAGGCGCCTTGCAGCCCGAATTCCGGCGTGACGAACCGGCAGCGCGGCCCTGGAGCTTTTAGCCACCGTGCATGCATTATGCATGCACTTGTACAAGGCTTCCTGGCGCTCCCGTTATCCGGCGCCTCGCGCACGCAGGGCGAGCACCGCCGTCGTACCGGCGATGACGGCGAGCGCGGCGGTAAACGCGACGACGCCGGTCCAGCCGAACCGACCGAAGAAGAGGCCGCCGGCCCAGCCGAGCAGGCTGGACCCGGCGTAGTAGAAGAGGTTGTAGAGGCTGGACGCCTGGGCCGCGCCGACCGTCGCCAGCCGCGGCGTCCAGCCCGACGCGACCGAATGCGCGGCGAAGAATCCGGCCGTGAATACCACCAGCCCCAGCAGGATCAGCGCGAGCGAATCGGCGAGGGTGACCGCCAGCCCGGCAATGCTGACCACGATCCCGCCCAGCAGCACGGGCAACCGGCCGGTCCGCGCCGTCAGGCCGCCGGCCACCCGGGAACTCACGGTGCCGGCCAGATAGGCCAGGAACAGCAGGGAGGCCAGCGACGCGGGCAGGGAAAACGGCGGCGCCTCCAACCGGAAGCCCAGATAGTTGTAGACGGCGACGAATCCGCCCATCAGCAGGAATCCCTGGGCATAGAGCGCCAGCAGCGGCGCCGAGCGCAGGTTCGCCAGGATCCGCTGCCCCAGCCCGGGCCCCTGCCCGCGCACGATCGGCCGGAAACC
>NZ_JBNHGF010000633.1:0-1074 GCF_059091005.1 Arthrobacter sp. Y3223164 | reverse complement strand
ACGGCGCCGTCCCGGTGGCCCGGGCCGCACTGGAAGCCGGTGCGTCCTGGCTGGGCGTTGCGCACTTCACCGAGGGGTTGGCCCTTCGCGCGGCGGGCATCGATGCCCCCATCCTGGCCTGGCTGCACACCCCGGACACGGACTTCGCCGCGGGAATCGAGGCGGGGATCGACGTCGGCGTGTCCGGTTGGGAACTCGAGCCGGTGGTCAAGGCGGCACGGCGGCTCGAACGGCCGGCACGCGTGCACCTGAAGATCGATACCGGGCTGGGTCGCAACGGCTGCCCGCCGGCGCTCTGGGAGGACCTGGTCAACCGGGCCGTGGAGTACCAGGAACAGGGGCTGCTGCGGGTGGTCGGCGTCTTCTCCCACCTGGCGGTCGCCGACGAACCGCACCGGCCGGAGACGGACGAGCAGGTGGACCGCTTCCGCGAGGCTGTAGCGGTGGCCGAGAACGCGGGGCTGGACCTGGAGGTCCGCCATCTGGCCAACACGCCCGGTACGCTCAGCCGCCCGGACGCGCACTTCGACATGGTCCGCGTGGGGCTGGGCATTTACGGGCTCTCGCCCTTCGAGGGGCAGACCCCCGAGGAACTCGGGCTGGTTCCGGCCATGACGTTGCGCGCACGGGTGGCCAACTGCAAGCAGGTGCCCAGCGGCCAAGGCGTCTCCTATGGGCTCAGCTACCTGACCTCCGGGCCGACCACGCTGGTGCTGGTACCGCTGGGCTATGCGGACGGCATCCCGCGCAGCGCCGCCAACGTCCAGGTGTCCATCCGCGGCCGCCGCTATGACGTGGTGGGCCGGGTGGCCATGGACCAGTTCGTGGTGGACCTGAGGACCACCGACGCCGGAGACCTCGTGGGCGAGGAAGTGATCGTTTTCGGGCCGGGCCGGGACGTCCCGGACGCCCAGGACTGGGCGGCGGGCGCCGGCACCATCAACTACGAGATCGTCACCCGCGTCAGCCAGCGGGTCCCGCGCTACTACACCGAAACCGCCGACGAACAGGAGGGCGGCGACGCCGGCACTCCGGCGGCCGCGGCACCCGGAGTCACGGCGTCCGCGGCCGAGC
>NZ_JBNHGF010000632.1:0-1079 GCF_059091005.1 Arthrobacter sp. Y3223164 | reverse complement strand
AAGACGCCGTGCAGGCCGGGGCCGGCGTGCGGATGCACGCCAAGCCCGGGGCGGTGGTCCGCGCCGGCGAACCGCTGATGACGCTGCTGACCGATACCCCCGAAAGGTTCGACCGCGCCAAGGAGGCGCTGCGCGGCGCCGTCGTTATTGCCCCGGAGGGGAGCCGGCCGGCCCGGCGGCTGATCATCGACCGGGTAGCCTGACGCCGCCCAGGACCCCAGCTGAAAACAACTGGGGCAGCACGGATATATATCCACCGGGGCAAGCTCTTCCCGGCGTTCCCCCGGCCCCGCTACGATGAAATCGTGCGGCCGGAGCGGGGGATGCCCCGGCGCACCGCGGGGTCTGCGGCGTTGAGCGATGGGGGCCCGGTCAGGGATCTACCCGATAGCGGCACAAGATGCGGCATGGCATCGTTGGACTAGGTATCCAGCGGACAGGAACACTTCGTGCAGACTTTCATGGACGCGCTCAGCGTCTTCATCATCGACGCGGCAGCGCAATGGTGGATTTACCCACTGCTTCTGGCTCTCTGCCTGATCGACGGGATCTTCCCGCCGGTACCCAGCGAATCGGTGGTCGTGGCACTGGCTGCGATCGCGGTATCCGCCGGAGCCCCGAATATCTGGCTGGTGGCCGCCGTTGCTGCCGTCGGCGCGATAGCGGGGGACAACATCGCCTACCTGATCGGGCGCCGGATCGGCGCAGACCGTTTCCGCTGGATGCAGCGTCCCCGGGTTGCTGCGGCCTTCGCCTGGGCCCGCAGGGAACTGGACCGGCGCGGCGCGCTGCTGATCCTGAGCGCACGCTACATCCCGGTGGGCCGGGTGGCCGTCAACATGACCGCCGGCGCCACCGGATACAACCACCGCAAGTTCGTCCTCTTTTCCGTGGCCGCCGGCATCTCCTGGTCCTTGTACTCGGTAGCCATCGGGGCGCTGGCCGGGCGATGGTTCCACGACAACAGCCTCCTGGCCGCGGGCCTGGCGATCATCCTGGCGCTGCTGCTGGGCCTGGCACTGGACCACGGCATGAAATTGGCCAACCGGCGCCGTGCCGCGCGGCTGCGCGCGGCTGCC
>NZ_JBNHGF010000631.1:0-1079 GCF_059091005.1 Arthrobacter sp. Y3223164 | reverse complement strand
GCCAGCCGGCCGGCCGCCAGCATGCCGCCGACGGCGGCGAACGTCGAGCACAGGACGAAGATGGACACGTAGACGCGGTTGACGGCGATGCCGGCCCGCCGCGCCGCTTCCCGGTTGCCGCCGACGGCGTAGACGGAGCGGCCCCACTGGGTCCGGGTGAAGGCGTAGTGCATCACCAGCACCAGGGCGGCGAAGAAGACGAACATCCAGCCGACGCCGCGGGCCTGGTTCAGGTACCAGACCGCGAACAGCAGGATCACGGCCAGCAGGATGGTCTGCATCACGACCAGCCGCATCGGGCGCCCGGACAGGCCCGCCTTGACCCGCTGGCGGGAGAGCGTGAGCTGGCTGAGGAAGAAGCCGGCCACGCCGACGACCGCCAGTACGTACGACAGCCAGCCCGGCACGAAGGCCTGCTGGCCGAACCAGACGAGGAAGGAATCGAACGGCAGGTTGATGGTGCCCTCGACCCCGAGCACGAACAGTTGCAGTCCGAGGAAACCGAGCAGGCCGGCCAGCGTAATCACGAAGGACGGGACCCCGAACCTGGTGTAGACCAGCGAATAGACCAGCCCGATCACGGCGCCGGCCGCCATCGCGGTCAGGATCGCCAGCCCGATGGGCCAGTCCTGCTTGATGAAGGTGACTCCGACGATCGCGGCCGACAGGCCGCTGACGGAGCCGACGGACAAATCGATTTCGCCGACCAGCAGGACGCAGACGATGCCCAGCGCGATGACCCCGACGGCGGCGCTTTCCAGCAGCAAGTTGACCAGGTTGGCGCTGGAGAGGAAGAACGGGTTGAGCACCTGGAAGATGGACCAGATGACCAGCAGCCCGACGACGATGGGCAGCACGCCCAGGTCGCCGCCGCGGACCCGGTTGATCCCGACCTTGACGGCGCCCTTGAAGCCCTCGGTCCGGATCAGCCGTTCGTCCTGCAGGTCGGTGGCCACCGGGATGACCGGGGCGGCTGGATTCGTTGTCATGGTACGGTCCCTTCTTCCGGTGCTCCTGCCCCCGACCCCTGCCGGCCCGCGCTTCCGGCGGCCTGGCCGGGCGGGAGCGAGCCTCCGCCC
>NZ_JBNHGF010000630.1:0-1087 GCF_059091005.1 Arthrobacter sp. Y3223164 | reverse complement strand
AGGCGGTCGGCGATCAGCCCGCGCGGCACCGTTGCGGCGGATTCAGGCACGGCCGCCCCGCCTCCGCAGCGCTGTGCCGTGGAACCCAGCTGGCGCGTTCCCCATGGTCTTAGTTCTAGCCGCGAACAGGGGTGGGCGCAATGCCCCGGCGCTCCCCGAACGGGCGCGCCGGAACCTCGCCTACAGACCGTCGGTCGGCACGACAAATCGCAAAGGAAGCATTGCAAAGAAATGCTTGCAAAGCTTTGTTTGCACCGCTACGCATGGTGCCCATGGAGCAGCAGAGAGAGCAGGAAAGCGACCCCGGACGCGGCGGCTACGGCGACGAACGCCACGTAGACGTGGTCGCGCTGAAGGCCCTCGCGCATCCGCTCCGGGTGCAGCTGCTCAACGCGCTGTCCCAGTACGGCCCGCAAACAGCCAGCAGGCTGGCGGAACGGCTGGGGGAGTCCAGCGGCGCCACCAGCTATCACCTGCGCCAGCTGGCCAGGCACGATTTCGTCCGGGAGGTCGAAGGCCGCGGCACGGCCCGCGAACGCTGGTGGCGACGCACTCCCGGCAGCCTGACCATCAGCGCCGGCGATCTGTCCGGCACTCCGGCCACCCGGGAGGCGGCCCGCCTGGTCACCCGTGAATTCGAGCGCAGCCGCGCCGACCTGCTGGCCGACTTCATGACCCGCGGCGCCGACCTGTTGCCGCAGGAATGGCTGGAGGCGTCGGTGGCCAGCACCATCAACGTCCGCCTGACCCGTGAACAGCTGGCTGACATCGCCGAACAGGCAGCCGCCTTTGTGCGGAAACTGGCCGAACCCTACCTGGAGCAAAATGCCGAGGGCGCGGAGGACGTCCGCCCGGTTCAGCTCCACGTCAATGCCTTTCCCATCATCGACTCCCGGTCGGACCGGCCGGCACATCACCTGTGAGAGCCCATCATGACAACTGTCCCCACCCAGCCGTACCGCCCGCCGTCGTCAGCCCTCGCCGGCATCCGGACACCGGTCTTGGAGTCGCTGCTGATCCGCGCCGGACGCGCACTGGTGCGGGCCGGGGAGCGGCGGGCGCGGCTGAAAGCGCAGCGCCTGCGGCC
>NZ_JBNHGF010000629.1:0-1091 GCF_059091005.1 Arthrobacter sp. Y3223164 | reverse complement strand
CGGGCGCGCGCGGAGCCGCCTTAGCTCCGGGCCCCCGGGAGACGCGTCAGCCCCGGGCCCGCGGATGCGCCGCCGCGTAAACTTCGCGGAGGGTATCGGCGGTGACCAGGGTGTAGATCTGCGTCGTGGTGACGGACGCGTGGCCCAGCAGCTCCTGCACCACCCGGACGTCCGCGCCGCCCTCCAGCAGGTGGGTGGCGAAGGAGTGCCGCAGGGTGTGCGGGGACACGGGCTGGGTGATCCCGGCCTTCTCCGCGGCGGTCTTCAAAATAGTCCAGGCGCTTTGGCGGCTCAGCCGGCCGCCGCGGGCGTTCAGGAACAAGGCCGGTGTGCCGTGCCCCTTCGCGGCCAGAGCCGGACGTCCACGGACCAGGTACGCGTCCGCCGCCTGCGCGGCGAAGGAGCCCAGCGGCACCAGCCGCTCCTTGGATCCCTTGCCGAACAGACGGACGACGGCGGGGCCGTCGCTCTGCGGTTCGACGCTGACATCATCGACGTCCAGGCCGACGGCTTCACTGATCCGGGCGCCGGTCGCGTACAGGAACTCCAAAAGCGCCCGGTCGCGCAGGCCGGTGGGGGTGTCTGCCCCCGCAGACTCCAGGATTGCCGTCACAGCGGCGACGGAAATCGCCTTCGGCAGGCGTTTGCCGGGCATCGGCGGATGCACGTCAGTAGCGGGGTCGGTCTCAGTAACCCCTTCGAGCGTCCAGAACTTATGCAGCCCCCGAACGGCCACGATGGTACGCGCCGCGGACCTGACGCTCAGGGCGGCGGCGCCGTCGGACCCCTCGGTGATGGCCTGGGCGAAGGCCGTGACATCGTGCCGGGTCACCGCGGCCGGCTCAACGACCGCGCGCGCCTGCAGGAACCGCAGGTAGCGGCCCAGGTCCCTGCGGTAGGCCGCCACGGTGTTGGCGGCCAGCCCGCGTTCCACCGCCATGTGCTGCAGGTAGTCGCCCGCGGCGCGGCCCAGCGGCGTCGCGGTGAATTCGTCTCCTTTGGCGGACGGGGCCTGCACGGGCGCGATGGCGGATCAGTCCCGGCCGGTTCCGGCGGCACCGTCCGGGCGCTGGCTGGGATGCTCCGGCCAC
>NZ_JBNHGF010000628.1:0-1097 GCF_059091005.1 Arthrobacter sp. Y3223164 | reverse complement strand
GACGTCACCGACGCCCAGGCGGCGGCCGACGGCGTGGCCTGGGTCGAGCGCGAAGTGGGCCCCCTGTGGGTGCTGGTCAACAACGCCGGCGTCCAGCACCGGGTGCCGATGCTGGACCTGGACGTCGACGACTGGGAGCGCGTGCTGCGGACCAACCTGACGAGCGCGTTCCTGGTGGGGCGCGAGGCCGCACGGCACATGATCGAACGCGGCGCCGGGAAGATCATCAACATCGCGTCCGTCCAGACCGACCTGGCCCGTCCGACCATCGCCCCCTACACGGCGTCCAAGGGCGGCATCCGCAACCTGACCCGGGCGATGACCGCCGAGTGGGCCAGCCTCGGGCTGCAGATCAACGCAATCGCCCCGGGCTACATCCACACCGAGATGACGCAGAACCTGGTGGACGACGAGGCCTTCAACACCTGGATTTTGGGCCGCACCCCGGCGCACCGCTGGGGCACGGTGGAGGACATCGTGGGCCCTGCCATCTGGCTGGCCTCCGACGCCTCGAACTTTGTGAGCGGCCAGGTGGTGTTTATCGACGGCGGCATGACCACCGTCGTTTGACCCCGCCGACCCGTCGTAGCTTTGCAGAACCAGCGAAAGGCAGTTTCCATGACTTCCCTCCCAACACAGTCCCTCGGCGTCGTGGCCCACGCGGCCGGTGATCTGCGCGTCGAACCCGTCGCCCTGGCGCCGGCGGGGCCCGACGAAGCCGTGGTCGAGATCGCCTACGGCGGCATTTGCGGGTCCGACCTGCACTACTGGCAGCACGGCGCCGCCGGCGAATCCATCCTTAAGGCGCCGATGCTGCTGGGCCACGAAGTGGTGGGTACCGTGGCGGCGGCGGCAGCCGATGGCAGCGGACCGGCCGCCGGCACCGCCGTCGCCGTGCATCCGGCGACGCCGGGGCCGGGCGACGGATCCAGGTACCCGGAGGACCGCCCGAACCTCTCGCCGGGCTGCACCTACCTGGGCAGCGCCGCACGTTTCCCGCACACTGAAGGCGCGTTCGCCCGCTACGTGAACCTGCCGACGCGGATGCTGCGGGAACTGCCCGCCAAGCTGCCGTTGCGGCGGGCGGCCCTGGTGGA
>NZ_JBNHGF010000627.1:0-1099 GCF_059091005.1 Arthrobacter sp. Y3223164 | reverse complement strand
CCGCCAATCCGAGGCACATGGGCCGCGGGCCCAAACTGCTGTGGCTGAAGGTCGTGGCGGGCGCGCTGGCGCTGGCCCTGGCGGCCGGTGTGGGCGTCGTGGTGTTCAAAATCGTGGGCCTGCGCGACAGCATCAGCACCTCGCCGCTGAACCTGGGCACCGGCGCCCAAGGGCTGCCGGTGGACCTGAGCCGTGATCCCGTGCAGATCCTCATCCTGGGTACCGACACACGCGCCGGCAGCGACGGCCGGTACGGCTCGGACGGCTCGTCGGCCGGCTTCGGCAAATCGGACGTGATGATGCTGATGAACCTGTCCGCGGACCGGGAGCGGGTCACCGTCGTCAGCCTGCCGCGCGACCTGCTCACCACCATCCCCACCTGCACCGATCCGGAGACCGGCGAGGTGTACCCGGAGCAGCAGGAAGCCCAGCTCAATGCCGCCCTGACCTATGGCGGCCCCGGCTGCACCGTGGCGGCCGTCAACGAAATGACAGGCCTGGAGATAGACCACTTCATGATGGCCGACTTCAACGCCGTCAAGGAGCTCTCCACGGTGATCGGCGGCGTGGAAGTCTGCGTCAACGAGCCCATTAATGACACCTACTCCAAGCTGCGGCTCCCGGCCGGCGTGAGCACCGTGCAGGGCGAGCAGGCGCTGGCGTTCCTGCGCACCCGGCACTCCTTCGGCGACGGCGGAGACCGCGGCCGGATCCGTGCGCAGCAGAGCTTCCTGGCGTCCATGGCCCGCAAGATCCAGTCCGAAGGCACGCTGACCAACGTGCCCCGCCTCTACTCCATCGCCGAGGCCGTGGTCAACAACCTCACGGTGGACGAAGGCCTGGCCGAGGTTTCCCGGCTGCTGGCCCTGGCCGACCGGGTCAAGAGCGTTGACCTGGGGAAGGTCGCGTTCGTCGCGCTGCCCACTAAGAGCGCCCCCATGGACGAGAACCGCCTGGTCTTGGACGAGGAACCGGGACAGGCCCTGTTCCGGATCCTGCGCCAGGACGGCGACGTCACCGCACCGGAGGTCAACACCGCCGGGTCGCCCGACCCGACGACGACGGGGGAGGCCGGCGGAGAACCCGCGGCCGGCGCCTC
>NZ_JBNHGF010000626.1:0-1101 GCF_059091005.1 Arthrobacter sp. Y3223164 | reverse complement strand
GCGGCTCCTCGCCGCGGCCACCCTTCTCGGTCATCGTTGCTGTCCTTTTCCGGCCAGGGCAACTGCGCCGCCGTCGGCCGGGTCTTCGAATGCCGCCCTGCGCAGTTCCGCGGGGCCGGCATCCGCCCCGGTGGTCTTGATGTGGTCGATGCGGCGCGGCACGAACCGCCGCCGGGCCGGGATCGGTATGGCGAGCAGGACGGTCAGTCCGATGGCGAGCACCTGGAGGATGCCGATCCACGGCGACCACGGGCTCGAATAACCGATCTTTACCGTACCCGCTGCTGCCGGCACTTCAAACGCCTGGGCCCAACCGTCCTGCGAGGATTCCAGCGGCCGGCCGTTCAGCGTGGCGGTCCAGCCTGGGTCCGTCCGCTCGGCCAGGATCAGCCGACGTCCGGGCTCGCCGGCGGGTATCTCGCCGGCCGCCGCGGTCCAGCCGGACGGCACGGTTTGCAGCAGGTCGCCGTTGGCATCAACCAGGCGCACCCGGGCGGTCAGTTGGCCTGCCGCGGTGCCGTCCTTACCGGTCGCTCCGACCACCCGCCAGAGCCATCCGGAGTCGGTGCGTCCCACGGAGGTCAGTCCGGGCACGGCGTCGATCCGGCCGGCAAGCAGTTCGGCCGCCGTATCGGACTCCTGCAGCACCACGAAGTCCACGCCGAGCCTCACCAGGGACGGCCGCGGATCCACGCCGGTGCCCGCAACGATGACCGCCACGGTGTTCCGCAATTCTGCGTCGGCGTCGTCGTCGGAGCGCACCTGGGCTTCGGTGAGCGGACCGGCCAGGGCCCGCGCCGAGTAAATGGCCGAGAGTTGGTCCAGGGTGGTGCCGCTGCCATGCATCACGGCAGCGGTCACCGCGCCGCCGGTTCCCGCCGTCAACACGAGCGCACGGGCCTGTTCCGGCCCGGTCCCGCTGTCCGCAGAGGTGGCCGGCAGCGTGCGGCCGGCCCCGGGCGTTACCTTCAGCTGCGTACCGAAGTCCGTCAGGGTCCGCGCCTCGCTGGACGGTGTGTAGCCGGTGAACTGGGGCACCAGCCAGTGCGCCAGGCTCGCTGCCGGGCCCAGCGCCATCAGGACGGCGGCGGCCACGGCCAC
>NZ_JBNHGF010000625.1:0-1101 GCF_059091005.1 Arthrobacter sp. Y3223164 | reverse complement strand
GTGTCGTTGCCCAGGTCGGCGTCGAGCTCGGCGCGGATGTAGGTGACGATCCGGACGGTTCCGTCCCCGACCGCCGACCCTGCCGGGTCGTGCAGCATGCGCGCTCCCACTCGGCCATCGGCTCGGCCGGCGCTTCGGTGTTGCCTGCGGCGCGGTTGTTGCGGGCGATGAGGCCCTCGGCAACGGCGTCGGCGATCACGCGGGTCAGCAGGTTGACGGAGCGGATGGCGTCGTCGTTGCCCGGGATCGGGAAGTCGACTTCGTCCGGATCGCAGTTGGTGTCCAGGATGGCCACCACGGGGATGCCGAGCTTCTGGGCCTCGTCGATGGCGAGGTGTTCCTTCTTGGTGTCGACAACCCACATGACCGAAGGAGTCTTGGTGAGGTTGCGGATGCCGCCCAGCGTGGTTTCCAGCTTGGTCTTCTCGCGCTGCAGCAGCAGCAGTTCCTTCTTGGTGCGGCCGGAAGCGGCGACGTCGTCGAAGTTGATTTCTTCGAGTTCCTTCAGGCGCGAGATGCGCTTGGAGACGGTCTGGAAGTTGGTCATCATGCCGCCGAGCCAGCGCTGGTTGACATACGGCTGGCCGACACGGGTGGCCTGCTCGGCGATTGCTTCCTGGGCCTGCTTCTTGGTGCCGACGAACAGGACGGTGCCGCCGTGGGCGACCGTTGCCTTGACGAACTCGTAGGCGCGGTCGATGTAGGACAGCGACTGCTGCAGGTCGATGATGTAAATGCCGTTGCGCTCGGTGAAGATGAAGCGCTTCATCTTCGGGTTCCAACGGCGGGTCTGGTGACCGAAATGTACGCCGCTGTCGAGCAGCTGGCGCATGGTAACGACTGGCATGTCGTCACTCCTTCCGGCAGCACCGGGCTGGGCCTGGGCTGCTGCCTGTAGACGGTTGTTAGCTTGTCGCCCGGCGGGCTAAGCTCCTGGCGTCTGTCGGCGCCGCCGGCTCGGCGGCGCATGTGCCCGGACCGGTTTCCCGGACCGCCTGGGCACACTTCCATCGCTGAGATCAAGCCGATGGATTTCAGACACGCGTAGTCAGCCTCCGTCCGGACATGGGTCATGGACGGAAAACTGCTTCGTCCAGTGTA
>NZ_JBNHGF010000624.1:0-1108 GCF_059091005.1 Arthrobacter sp. Y3223164 | reverse complement strand
GCCGCGGGCCAGCGTCACCACGTCGCCGGCGAGGCCGGCGGCGAACACCCGGCTGGAGTCGGTGCCCCGGCGCTGCCGTGCCATCAGTTCCTCGGAAAGGTCCCGGACCTGGGCCTTGAGCGCGGCGACCTCGTTTTCCAGCTGGAGGATGCGCTTGATCCCTTCCAGCGAGACGCCCTCCTGGGACAGCCGCTGGACCTCACGCAGGGTGTTCACGTCCTTCTGCGAATAGCGGCGCTGCCTGCCCCGCTGGCGCGACGGAGAGACCAGGCCGAGACGGTCGTACTGGCGCAGCGTCTGCGGGTGCATGTCCGCCAGTTCGGCCGCCACCGAAATCACGAAGATCGGCGCGTTCATATCGATGCTCATGGTGCTCTCCCTCCTGCGCTTCGCGCGTTTCCCGTCCGGACTGTCCCGACCTGTCGTAACTTCCCGCTACAGCCTGGCCTTGGCGGCAAGATTCCCGCGCGGGTCGGACCCGGCAGTCGCCGCCGCGAAGGCGTTAACCGCGTCTTCGGCCTCTTTTCCAAGGTTCTGCGGGACCACCACGTCGATGGTCACGAGCAGGTCGCCGGTGTTCTTGGAGGTCTTCACCCCGCGTCCCTTCACGCGGAGCGTTCGGCCGGAGGGTGTTCCTGCCGGCACCTTGACCTTGACGAATTCACCCGTCAGGGTCGGCACGTCGATCTGCGCGCCCAGCGCGGCCTCCGGGAACGTGACCGGGACGTGGATCCGGATGTTGTCGCCGTCGCGCTGGAAGAACGGGTGGGGCTTGACGTTGACGGTCACCATCAGGTCGCCCGCGCCGGCGGGGCCGGCCTGGCCCTTGCCGCGGACGCGGACCTTCTGGCCGTCTTTAATCCCGGCCGGGATCCGCACGTCGATCACTTCGCCGCTGGGTTCGCGCAGCCCGATGGTGGTGCCGTTGATGGAACCGGCGAAGGAAATGCTGGTGGTTGCGGTGCGGTCGGCGCCCCTGCGCGGGGGCTGCTGCTGCGGGAAACCGCCGAAACCGCCGAACAGATCGGCGAACTCCGGCGGCACGGTGCCCGCGGAGCCGGGGCGGGTGCGGGTGCCTTGGCCGAACAGGTTGCCGAAGATGTCCTCG
>NZ_JBNHGF010000623.1:0-1111 GCF_059091005.1 Arthrobacter sp. Y3223164 | reverse complement strand
AGCCGTGCCACTCCCCCGGGTCCAGGTCGAAATGCACCACCTGCCCGCGGGCGTGGACCCCCGCGTCGGTGCGGCCGGCAACCGTCAGCCGGACCGACCGGCGGATCATGATTGCCAGCGCCTCCTCGAGCGCGCCCTGCACGGTCAGCCGGCCGGGCTGCACGGCCCACCCGCTGAAGGGGCCGCCGTCGTACGCAAGATCCAGGCGGACACGCAAGGGCCCGCCGTCCCGGCCTGGGACGGGGGAAACAGTCGGAGGCATGGATTCCATGCTACCGGGAGCCCCCGAGTCCTCCGGATGCCGCCGGCGCCCGCGGCTGGTTGCAGGCGGCGACCTGCCAGGCATCGGCGGACTGTCGACGGGGGCGGGCATTCGGTCTATGTTGCTGGGACAGCGCCCGCACACACGGGCGGGACCGCGAGGTTCGGAGGAGCGATGGCAGGCAGCCCCGGAATGGCAACCACCACGGATCACAACCGCCGGATCGCCCTGCCCGGGATCGTCCTCGGGGTGGGGCTCGGCGGCTTCGTGGACGGCATCCTGTTGCACCAGATCCTGCAGTGGCACCACATGCTCACGAGCGCGGACACCGCGAACATCGACGTAGGTTCGTTCCCGGCGAACACCGTCCACGGCCTGCAGATGAACACGCTGTGGGACGGGCTGTTCCATACGGTGACCTGGCTGGCCGTGCTGATCGGGCTGGGCCTGTTGTACTCGCGGGTGACGACCTCGCGCGGACGGGTCTGGGCATCCCGGACCCTCTGGGGCTGGATGCTGCTCGGCTGGGGACTCTTCAATCTCGTGGAGGGGATCATCGACCACCACATCCTCGCCATTCACCACGTCATCGGCGGCGAGTACCAGATGCTGGCCGACATTCTCTTCCTGATCTTCGGGGCACTGCTGGTGATCGGCGGTTGGCTGCTGCAACGGTCCGGGCGGGTGGTAGACCTGAGGGCTGGCACCCCCGGGCGGGAACCAGCGTGATCGGCGCCCACTCGGTCCACAACCATCAGCCGGCCGCGTTCGACGGCGTGCTGCTACCGGCCCTCGTGGCGGCGGCAGCCGTCGCCTACCTGGCGTTGGCGTGGCTGCGGAGCCGCGAGG
>NZ_JBNHGF010000622.1:0-1114 GCF_059091005.1 Arthrobacter sp. Y3223164 | reverse complement strand
TCAGCCCGCCGACCCACCGGGCGGTAAGCCCTCCGACATCCGGGCGGCGGTCAGCGGCACCAGCCCGCGTGAGCCAAGGCCTGGCGCAGCAGGTTGCCGCGGCCGCCGATGAATTCGGACTGGACCGCCTGGCTCAGCGCATCTTCCGGCGTCATCCAGCTCAGTTCCAGGGCGTCCTGGCGCGGGTTGCATTCCCCGGTGACCGGGATGACGTAGGCCAGGGCCACGGCATGCTGCCGGTCATCGGTTAGCCCGGTCTCGGACGGCGAGGGGAAGTATTCCGCCACCGTGAAAGGCACCGGGCTGGCCGGCAGTTGCGGCAGGGCCAGCGGGCCGAGGTCCTTCTCCAGATGGCGCAAGAGGGCGGCCCGGACCGTCTCGCGGTACATGACCCGGCCGGAGACGAACGTGCGCACCATCTCGCCTTCGTCCGAAGCCTGCAGCAGCAGGCCGATCTCCGTGACATATCCCAGCGAGTCCAGCCGCACCGGCACCGCCTCTACGTAAAGCATCGGCAGGCGTTGCCGCGCCTCGTGCAGGTCCTCGTGGGACAGCCAGCCGGGATACGGGTCGGGAGTACGTACGCTCATGTACTTGTTCTACCGCACCCCTGCGACGCCAGTCACGCCGGCCGCCCCGCCCGGCGCGTCCGTTCCAGTGCAGCCCAGCCACGGCCGGACCCGCCAGAACCGCGGAACCGCCGGTCCCGTCAGGACCAAAGGGTCGGCGGCAGCGGGTGATCTCCAGCCGAACCGTTTCGCGGGGCGCTGAACCGCAGGTACCCTTCGCCGGCCGGGTTCGCGCCGTCAGGATGCCCCACCAGCAGGACCTGCCGGCCGGCCTCGTCCGCTCGGGAACAGTCGTAACCGGCCGTGGCGAGGCGCTCCCGTAAGGCGCACAGGTCGCCGTCGTACTCAAAGGCCAGCCCAAGTTGCTCCGTATCGCCTGGCTGTACCTCGACCAGCCCGCCGTTCTTCGCCGCGAAGACCATGCAGGTGGCGTCGCCGCTGAACCGGGGGCGCGCGCCGATTCCGCGGAGGGTGGCCGCAGCGCCGGCTACGTCCGGCGTCACCCAGACCGGCATGACGGCCAGCGCCGGATCGGGCGGGTGGTG
>NZ_JBNHGF010000621.1:0-1114 GCF_059091005.1 Arthrobacter sp. Y3223164 | reverse complement strand
CCGCCTGGCTGGCCGCGGCGGCCGCGGTGGCGATCGTCGCCGCCATCGGCATCTCCTGGGGCGTCACCCGCAACGCCGCCACGCTGGCGCAGGCGCAGTTGGAACCGCTGGAGCAATACGCGGCCACCGGAACGGCCCGGGTAGTGGAAGCCAACGGCACCAGGGAACTCGAGATCAGGCTGAGCGAGAACGAGGCGCAGGGATACCAGGAGGTGTGGTTGATAGCACCGGATTTGTCCGCCTTGGTCAGCCTCGGCGTGATGGACTCGGACACCGGCAGGTTCGCCATCCCGGACGGACTGGACCTGTCGCGGTTCCCCATCGTCGACGTTTCGGACGAACCGCTGGACGGAAACCCCGAGCACTCCAGCGTCAGCATCGTCCGCGGCACCCTCGACACCTAGCCGTCCCCCCGGTAACGACAGGAAGGTCCCGCAGCGCACCCGAACATCCGTCGACAGCCGGAGGAACCATGCAGCAGCAAACGGAGACGCGGACCGGGCGGGCCGTGCCGATCCTGGTGTTGGCCAGTTCCCTGGCGGCCATCGTTGCCGCCTTTTGGGGCAGCGGGGCGCTTATGGGAACGCCGATCCAGGAGGCGGCAGGGGGTTGGCTGAATGAGGACTCGACGCCGCTGGCCCCGGCCTCGGCCGCCTTCCGCATCTGGTCGCTCATTTACCTGGGCCTGCTGGCCTACGCGGTGTGGCAACTGTTGCCGGCCCAGCGGCAGTCGGAACGACACGCGGCCCTGCGTCCCTGGGCGGTGGCGGCCATGCTCCTGAACGCTGCCTGGATCTGGGTGGTGCAGGCCGGCCTGTTGGTGTTCAGCCTCACGGTGATCGTTGTCCTGCTGGCGGTGCTGGCGCGCATCCTCGTGCTGCTGGTCTGGTCGACGTCCGGCGCGTGGCTGGACACCCTGATCACCGACGGCACCTTCGGGCTGTATCTGGGCTGGGTCACCGTGGCCACGGTCGCCAACACCTCCGCCGTCCTCGCCGCGTCCGGGCTGGACGGCCTGGGGCTGCCGGTCACCTTGCTGTCCTCCATCGTGCTTGTCGTCGCGGCGGCGGTCGGCGTCGGAACCGCCCTGTACAGCCGCGGCCGGCTCGCGCCT
>NZ_JBNHGF010000620.1:0-1117 GCF_059091005.1 Arthrobacter sp. Y3223164 | reverse complement strand
GGGCAACCCGCGGCAGCGCCGCGGCACCGAGGAGGCGGCCACCGAGAACACAACCGTTGCCTCGGCCGACAAGCCGCGCCGGAAGCGTTCACGCACCCGTCGCCGCAACGGCGAGGTCGTCAACGGGACCGCCCAGCAGGTCACCGACGGCGCCAGCGGGGAATAGTGGCCGGTATCCGGTGGACGCCCGACGGCAGCTCGCTGGTAGTCCGGGCGGACAACGCCGACTTCCTGCCCACGCTGCCCGACGGCGCTTTCACCATGATCTACCTGGACCCGCCGTTCAACACCGGCCGGGCCCAGGTCCGGCAGCAGACCTCCATGGTGCGCAGCGCCGATGGCGAAGGCGACCGCATCGGGTTCAAGGGCAAGTCGTACCAGACGGTCAAGGGCACGCTCGCCAGCTATGACGACGCGTTCGACGACTACTGGTCCTTCCTGGAGCCCCGCCTCTCCGAGGCGTGGCGGCTGCTGGCCGACGACGGCACGCTGTACCTGCACCTGGATTACCGCGAAGTGCACTATGCCAAGGTGCTGCTGGATATGCTCTTCGGCCGCGAGAGCTTCCTGAACGAGATCATCTGGGCCTACGATTACGGCGCCCGTGCGCGCAACCGCTGGCCCGCCAAGCACGACAACATCCTGGTCTACGTGAAAAACCCGAAGGCGTACCACTTCGACAACGCGGAAGTGGACCGCGAGCCGTACATGGCTCCGGGCCTGGTGACCGCGGAGAAGGCCGCCCGCGGCAAGCTCCCGACCGATGTCTGGTGGCACACCATCGTCTCCCCCACCGGCCGGGAGAAGACCGGCTACCCCACCCAGAAGCCCGAAGGGCTGCTGCGCCGGATGGTTGCCGCGAGCAGCCGGCCCGGCGACTGGGTGCTCGACTTCTTTGCCGGATCCGGGACCCTCGGCGCCGTGGCCGCCGGCATGGACCGGCGGTTCGTCTGCGTGGACCAGAACCCGCAGGCCATCAACGTCATGCGCAAACGGCTGGGCCGCCACGCGGCAGTGGTTGAGGCCGCCGGAGCAGAGGCCGCCGTGGGCGCCGAGGCGACGGTCGGCGCCGGTGAAAGCTAACCGGCGGCAAAGAACGGCGGGGCGCGGACCGGTT
>NZ_JBNHGF010000619.1:0-1118 GCF_059091005.1 Arthrobacter sp. Y3223164 | reverse complement strand
GAGGTCTTCGACACGGCGGTGTAACCGGTCTTGGTGCCGGTGACCTTTACTTTAATGGTCTTTCCGGCGTCGGATCCGGTCAGCTTGTAGGTCTTGGCAGTGGCGCCCTTGATGGCTGCGCCCGAACGGTACCACTGGTACTTCAACGTGGTTCCGGAGGTCCAGGTCCCGGTTGTCGCGGTCAGGGTCTTCCCGACCTTCGCCATACCAGAGACGATCGGCGTGGCGGTCTGCAGCGGGGTGACCTTGAAATTGGCCGTCCAGGACGTCCTGGCGCCGGGAGCAAGGACGTAGTCGGTTTGCACCCTGGCGGTGATCGTCACGGTGCCAGTGCCCTTGTGGGTGCCCGGGGGAACGGTCTTGCCGCCGACCAGGTAGTCCACGCCTTCGACCGCCGGGATCGTGTAGGTGTCCTCTGCGGTGCCGTCCTTATCCGTGAACACCACGGCAGCCGGGGTTACCGGGTACGGGGTGGCCTTGAACGCCGCGGTCCATTCGGTGATGGCGCCGGCGGCGATGACGTAGTCGGCCTGCGCCCGGGCGGTGATCGTCACGGTGCCAGTGCCCTTGTGGGTGCCCGGGGGAACGGTCTTGCCGCCGACCAGGTAGTCCACGCCTTCGACCGCCGGGATCGTGTAGGTGTCCTCTGCGGTGCCGTCCTTATCCGTGAACACCACCGCAGCCGGGGTTACCGGGTACGGGGTGGCCTTGAACGTCGCGGTCCATTCGGTGATGGCGCCGGCGGCGATGACGTAGTCGGCCTGCGCCCGGGCGGTGATCGTCACGGTGCCAGTGCCCTTGTGGGTGCCTGGGGGAACGGTCTTGCCGCCGACCAGGTAATCCACGCCCTCGACCGCCGGGATCGTGTAGGTGTCCTCTGCGGTGCCGTCCTTATCCGTGAACACCACCGCAGCCGGGGTTACCGGTGTGCGTTGGGTCAGGGTAGCAAGTGTTGCCGTGATAGTGCCGGCAGTGCTGGCACCAGCGGGAGTGGCCATGTTGACATAGATGCCGGAACCCGGGTCCTTGTACTGGATGTGCATCGCGGGAAGACCGTTCGTGAACCGTGGGGTCTGCAGATGCACTTCGCCAGCGGCATCGGTGATGGCGTGGGGGCT
>NZ_JBNHGF010000618.1:0-1125 GCF_059091005.1 Arthrobacter sp. Y3223164 | reverse complement strand
CGGGCGGCCGGACGGACCGCCCCCGGCGTCGCTCCCCGCCGCGCCGCCCGGGCAACACTATGCCGGACATACCCGGGTCAGCACACAGGCGTTGACCAGCACCGCGCAGGGGGTTGCGGCGGAGGTGCTGGGCATTTCACCTTCCCTCGTCCGTGCGACGTGGCGGGACGACTCCGGTTCCCTCGCGTTGTACCTGGCCCTTCCCGTCGGCATTCCCTCGCTGAACCGGGTAGTGCGGGACCCGCACCTGGTGGACGGCTTTGGCGGATCGGTCTGGGACCGGGCGCACGCCGCCAAGGGAGCCATCCTGGAGAGGATCTCCCGGATCAGCGGTTCGAGGTTGAGCCGGGTGGACATCAGGGTCACCGGCATCCGCGTGCAGGAAGGAGGCCGGGTCCGGTGAGCACCGACGTCAAAACCGGCGGGGGGCCCGCTGACTTGCGCCCGGGCGACGAGCGCCTGGCGAGCCGGGAACTGCGCAGTTCCCGCGCCATCGCCGCGGTGATCGCCGCCGTCCTCGTCGGGCTGGCCTGCCTCTACCTGCTGCTCGAAGCGGCGCTGAAGGCGATCGGGCAGCGCCCGTGGCTGGCCACACCGGAAGAGATGGCGGGCTGGATCCATCAACTGCCGGGAAACGTCGCGCCGACCGTCCTGGGCGCGTCCGGAGCGCTGATCCTGTTCCTCGGTCTGCTCTTCTTCCTGCAGGGCGTGCTCCCCGGACACCTGCACCGGCACCGCATTCCCGGCCGCCGCGGCGTCGTCGTGGTGGACGATGAGGTCATCGCCGCCTCGTTGGCGCGACGCGCGCGCATCGAGGCGCAGGTGACGCGCGAGCAGGTGCTGGTGGTCGTCTCGCGCGGGCTGGTGGATGTCCGGCTCCGGCCAACCTCCGGCCAGCCGGTGGATGCCGACGCCGTCCAGGCCGCGGTGGAAGACGAGGTCCGCGGGGCGCGCATCAGCCCGATTCCGCAGGTGCGCGTGTTCGTTTCCAGTTCGGGGGTGGTGGGACAGTGAACCAAACGCCCCGGACATTGAACCGCATCCTGATCACCCTTTTGGGGCTGCTGCTCATGGTGGCCGGCGGCACCGCGCTGGCGCTGGCGCTGGTTCCCGCGCTCGCCGGCC
>NZ_JBNHGF010000617.1:0-1125 GCF_059091005.1 Arthrobacter sp. Y3223164 | reverse complement strand
CGCTGCTGTCCCGGTCGAGGCCGCGCCTGGCCAGCAGCGGCGCGAGGTCGGCGTCCCGTCCGCGGAAGCTCCGGTAGGCCTGCAGCGGGTCGATGCTGTTGCCCCGTGAGAGCAGTTCGCGGCGGAAACGGTCTCCGTTGCTGCGCCGGAGTCCGCCGTTTTCGGCGAACCAGGCGACCGTGTCGGCGTCGAGGATTTCGCTCCACAGGTAGGAGTAGTAGCCCGCCGCGTAGCCGCCGGCGAAGATGTGCTTAAAGTAGCCGGTGCGGTAGCGCGGCGGGACCAGGGGCAGGTCAATTCCGGCGTCGGCCAGTGCCTGCCGTTCGAAGGCCGGCGGATCCTCGACCCGCTGCCCGGCGGGCAGGCTGTGCCAGGCCAGGTCGAGCACGCACGCGGCCAGGTACTCGGTGGTGGCAAAGCCTTCGCCCCACAGCTGCGCAGCCTTGATGCGGTCCACCACCTCCCGCGGCAGCGGCTCGCCGGTCAGGTGGTGCCTGGCGTAGTTGCCGGCGACCTCCGGCTCCAGCATCCACATCTCGTTGACCTGCGACGGGTACTCCACGAAGTCCCGGGGCACGTTGGTGCCCGAGAGGCTGGGGTACTCCACCCGGGACAGCAGGCCGTGCAGCGCATGGCCGAACTCGTGGAAAAGCGTCACCACGTTGTCGTAGCTGAGTAGGGCCGGCTCGCCGGGAGCGGGCTTCGGGATGTTCAGGTTGTTCATCACGACGGCGCGCTGTCCCAGCAGGTGGGACTGCTCGACCAGCGAATCCATCCAGGCACCGCCGTTCTTCGTGTCCCGGGTATGGAAGTCACCGATGAACAGGCCCAGCCGGGCACCGTCGTCGTCCATCACTTCCCAGATCCGGGCCTGCGGATGATAGGCGGCGAGGTCCGGCCTGGCCTCGAACCGCAGCCCGTACAACCGGTTGGCGGCGAAGAAGACGCCGTCGGCGAGCACGCGTTCGAGCTCGAAGTACTGCCGCAGTCCGGCCAGGTCCACGCTGTAGTCGCGGCGGCGCACAACCTCCGCATAGTAGGCCCAGTCCCACGGCTCGAGGGGGTGGCCGGCCGCCTCGGCGAGGATCTCCGCCTCGGCGCGGGCGTTGGCGACGGCCGGCGGGA
>NZ_JBNHGF010000616.1:0-1126 GCF_059091005.1 Arthrobacter sp. Y3223164 | reverse complement strand
GGCTTGCCCCAGGCGAAGGCCAGCGCCCGCGCGGTGGCGATGCCGGAGCGCAGGCCCGTGAACGGTCCCGGGCCCACGCCCACCACCAACGCGTCGAGTTCGGCGCCGGTGACGTCCGCCGTCGTCATGATCTTGCTGATCCCGAGGGCCAGCACCTCGGCGTGGGTGCGCGTGTCCTCGGTGGCGAACGCGGCCAGGATCTCTCCTTGTCCGGCCAGCAACGCGGCGCTGGCGATGGCGGAGGTATCAATGGAGAGAATGAGCACGCATCAATTTTACTTGAGGCACGCGGGGTGGCTTTCGGGCGCTGATCAGGAGGCGCCGCACCGCGGCCGGGACAGGGTCAGGGCCCCTCGGCGGCCGCGCAGGCGGGCCGTGTTGGGCGGCGCTCACGCCTGCGGTGTTCCGGCTTCCTGTGGCGTGCCGGCGATGTTGACCAGCCACTGGATGCCGAACCTGTCCGTGCACATGCCGAAGGTGTCGCCCCAGGGCGCTTTTTGCAGCGGCTCCGTGACGTCGGCGCCATCGATCAGCTTTTCCCAGTAGCCGCGCAGTTCGGCCTCGTTGTCGCCGCTGAGCGAGAGCGAGTGGCTGGACCCGGGGGTGTATTCCATGCTGGCGGGGGTGTCCGCTGCCATGAGCACCAGCCCGCGCTCGGTGGACAGTTGCGAGTGCATGATCTTGTCGATCTCCGCCGGGTCGTCGCTGGCCTGGAAATCGCCGAAGGTGTTCAGCGTCAATTCGCCGCCGAACACCGACTGGTAGAACGTCATGGCTTCCCTGGCCTGGTCGCGGAATCCCAGGTACGGGTTCAGCTTGGTCTCCATGGCGGGCCTCCTCGTGGTCTGATGACGCCATCGATTATGGACCTGCGCCAGGGGGCCGTGAAGACCGCGGGCTCCCCGAGGTCCCCGTCCGGCTGAATTCACCCGCGCCGATGAAACGCCGAGGCCCGCAGGCCCGGCGGCACCTCCGCAACCGGCGCAACGGGAACATCCGCTGCGGGTCAGGCAAACATGTACGCGGCCCAGCGCGGCCCGTAGGCGGCCATGCGGATCAGCCGCGGCTCGCCGTCGTCAGGCTCGTCAAAGTCGAGCACGACGCCGGTGCTCCGCTGCGCTTCCGC
>NZ_JBNHGF010000615.1:0-1129 GCF_059091005.1 Arthrobacter sp. Y3223164 | reverse complement strand
GGAGGTGCTGCGGCCGGGACGGACGGGGCCAGCCGCTCCGGCGGGGCGGGACTCAGGCGGTCCGCGTCGGCGCCGAAGGCCATCAAGACCTCAACCAGATTGCTGAAGCTGCGCACCCGGGCGCCGGGCACCAGCGCGGCCTCGGCCGCGTTGGCGTCGGCAACGACAACATGCGGATACCCTGCTTCGACGGCCGCCATCACCGCCGGCAGTACACCCCTGACCGGCCGGAGCCTCCCGTCGAGGCCCAGCTCTGCCAGGAAGATGTTGCGGCCGCTGGGCCGGACGTCCCCCGCCGCCTGGAGCGAGGCCATCAGGATGGCCAGGTCGAAGCCGGAGCCCTTCTTCGGCAGCGAAGCGGGGACAAGGTTGACTGTGATCTTCCGCCTGCTGAGCGGGACCCCGGCGTTCTTCGCCGCGGCCTTGATCCGTTCCTTGGCCTCGGTCAGGGCCGCGTCCGGCAGCCCCAGGAGAATAAAGGCCGGGAGGGTTTGGCCGATGTCCGCTTCCACCTCGACGATGTGCCCGTTCAGGCCCACCAGCGCCACCGAGAATGTCCGTCCGAGCCCCATCAGCCGACGCCCTTCAAGTACTCGATCACGGGCCAACGCCCCTGCCCGTAGAGCACCGCGACGGCGTCCACCCTCATCGCCGTCCCGGTCATGCCGTGGTCGCGCAGCCACTGGTGCCCCAGGATGTGGAGTCGGCGGACCTTGGCGTCGGTGATGGCTTCGAAGGGGTGGCCGTAGTCGGTGCTGCGCCGGGTCTTGACCTCGGAGACCACGATGGTCGCCCCGTCCACGGAGACGATGTCCAGTTCGCCGTCGGGGCTGCGCCAGTTTCGGTCGATGACACGCTGGCCGGCGCCGGAAAGGTAGGACGCGGCCATCTCCTCACCGCGTCGGCCCAGGTCGTCTTTCGCTCTCATGCCCTCCAGCGTGGCGGCGACATGGGAAGGCAGCTTCACGAAACCCCAGGATGTGGACAGCACACCCGGAGCGGCAACCTGTGCAGGGCAGGGCGGCGCTGCGGCCGTGGACTCCGCCATGCCCGCCTTCGACACACGGTTACGTGCGGCAGTGGCGGGCGGCAGTCGCGGGCGGCGGCCACCGGCGGCGGACACGCCAGG
>NZ_JBNHGF010000614.1:0-1132 GCF_059091005.1 Arthrobacter sp. Y3223164 | reverse complement strand
CAGGCCCGGTCCGCCGGAGTCCCGGTGGCCACCCTGGCCACCCAGGGCGGCAGCGCCGACTGGTCCGTCCGCAACCCGGTCCGTGAGGGCCTGGGGCACCGGTTTGAACTGCACGGGCCCGACGGCGTGGTGCTGCGGCTGCACACCGGGTTGCCCGGCTCGTTCAACATCTCCAACGCCGCGCTGGCCGTGGTGATGGTGGCGGCCTCCGGCACCCCTTCGGCGCGGCTCCAGCAGGCGCTCGACACTGCGGATCCGCTGACCGTGGAGGTTCCCGGCCGGATGCAGGTCCTCAGCGGCAACCCGGCAGCGATCGTTGACTTCGCTCACAATCCCGACGCGCTCGAGCGGACCCTGGCCTCGGTGCGCCGCCCCGAACCCGGGGCACGCGTGATCGTGGTGTTCGGAGCCACCGGGGAACGCGATCAAACCAAGCGCCCGCTGATGGGGGCGATCGCCGCCCGGCTCGCCGACGTCGTCATCGTCAGCGACGACGACCCGCACGGCGAGGACGCCGCCCGCATCCGCGCGGATGTGCTGTCCGGCGCACGCGCCGCGGCCGAACGGGAGCAACTGCCGGCCGACATTATCGAAGTCTTCCCCCGTGCGGAGGCCATCGAGCGGGCCGTGGCCCTGGCGGCGCCCCGGGACACGGTCCTCGTCGCCGGCCGCGGCCATGAGGTCTGGCAGGAGGTCAACGGCCAGAACCTGGCCCTCGACGACCGGGAGGAACTGCGCGCGGCCCTGCACCGGCACGGATTCGAAGTGCTCTCCCCGAACGCGGTAGAGTCCTAGATCGTCATGATTGAACTAACTGCAGCCGATATAGCGGCGATTACCGGCGGACGGATCGTTGGGGAACCCGTCGGTGCCACGGGGGACACCGGCGGCATCACCGTGAGTTCCGCCACCACAGACTCCCGCGAAATTGAGCCCGGCGGCCTGTTCGTGGCCAAGCCGGGCGAGACCGCAGACGGGCATTTCTACGTCGCCGCGGCCTTCGAAGCCGGTGCCGTGCTGGCGCTGACCGAACGCGAGGTCTCCGACCCGACCGGCCGCCTCCTGCCGCAGATCGTGGTGGCGGACGCCGTGCTGGCTATGGGCGCCGTCGCCGCGGCCATCGTCGCACGGC
>NZ_JBNHGF010000613.1:0-1136 GCF_059091005.1 Arthrobacter sp. Y3223164 | reverse complement strand
CGCAACGCTGGCGGCGCCAGCGACGGACCCGCGCGGCGACAACCCCACAGCCCGGTCGACGGGCATCGCCGAAGTCATTCCGCCCGACGCCGTCGTGACGGCGGGGCCGGCAGGTGCGGCACCTATCCGCCGGACGGTTAATCCGTTCCTGGGGGCGATGTGGCTGCTGGGCGTGGGGCTGGTCGGGTTCGGGGCCTGGGGTTCGATCGCACCCCACTTCATTGAGATGGACGCCCTGCTCGGGACCACCGGCATCTACGGGCCGCCCTGGATTTTCGTCTTTAGCTCCGTCGCGCCCATGATCCTGGTCGCCGGGCTGCTCACCGTCGTCGGCACCTTGGCCTTGCATGCCGTGAGCTGGATGCGCCGGCACCCCTGACCCCGCCGCACAACCGGCGGCGGCAACCCGCCCGTGCGCGCGGCGGATCCTACGCGCGGCGGATCCTATTCGGGGCTTTCGGGCCACTCGACGTGCGGCTCGTACTCCGGGTGCCTGTGCAGCCAGTCAGCGACGTACTCGCAGTACGGCACGATCTTCCTCCCGCCGGCGACCACGTCGTCCAGCGCATGGCCCACCAACCTTCCGGCGAGGCCCCGACCGGCGAAGTCATCGAACACCCGGGTATGGGTGAACGCCACGGTACCGCCGTGCGCCTGAATCTCGGTGTACCCGGCCAAGGATCCGGCGGCCAGCACCTCATAGCGCCTGAGGTCCTCGTTCAGCCGGAAAGAGAGGTCGTCAGCCATAGCCCGAGCCTGACACACGCGGGCGGCGGTGCAAATACACCGCCGCCCGCATCGGCTGCCGCCGGCTAGATCAGGCCGTCGGCCAGGTGGTTGGGTGTGCCGAAGCGGTGCGCGGTGATGCTGACGGCCTGCTCGTGCAGGAACGGCAGCATTTCCACCCGACCGGCTTCGGTCACGTCGTGGGCGTAGACCGCAACATCCGGGCGTCCGCCGGTGGCGACGGCAAGCGCCTTGGCGTCGCCGCCAATCAGCCGGATCCGCCCGGCTCCGAGCCGTGGCACCCGGGCCAGCCAGTCGGCGTCGTCCTCCACCGTCACGGCAAGGTCCAGCTCCGTGGCCACGGCCCCCAGTGCCGCGGGGAGCTCGACGGCGGTGGACACCGTGACCTC
>NZ_JBNHGF010000612.1:0-1138 GCF_059091005.1 Arthrobacter sp. Y3223164 | reverse complement strand
GCCGCGGCATCGGCAGGGCGCTCTACGAGTGGCAAGCCGACCGCCATCGGCGCCGGTTCCGCGCGGCCGGCATCAGGGGCGGCGTCCTGCGGAGCAGCACCGAGGAACAAGATCCGGCGCACAACGCGCTGATGGAAGCGGTGGGCGCCAGGGTGGTCCGCTACTTCACCGAAATGACCCGGCCGCTGGTGGAGATTCCGGACGCGCCGCTGCCGCAGGGCTTCGTCTTTGTGGACCTGGATCCGGGCGACAGCGACGCCGTGCGGCTCGCCCACAACGAGGCGTTCGCGGACCACTGGGGCAGCGAGCCGAGGGACGAGCGCCGGTGGAAGAACCTGGTGCAGCACCCTGAGACCAGGCCGGAGTGGAGCATGTCGGTGGTGGAGGCCGCCTCCGGCGAGACGGTGGCGTACCAGGTGGCCAGCTTTGATCCTCAGTACAAGCTGCAGTCAGGGTATGACGAAGGGTTCACGAACCTCCTCGGCGTCCGCAGGCCGTGGCGCGGCCGCGGGCTTGCCCAGTCGCTGCTGGCCGAAGCGATGCGCCGGTTCCGGGCCGGCGGGATGGCACACGCCGGGCTGGGCGTTGACACCGAGAACCCCAGCGGGGCGCTGGCCCTCTACACCCGGATGGGCTACGTGCCGACCAAGCGCTACCTGGACTATGAACTGCCCCTGACCTGACGCAGGCAGGGGGACCGCCGGCGGCTGGGCCCCGACGTCGTGCACCTACGACGTCGTGCACCGCGGCCGGGCGGCGGCTACGCCCCGACGTCGTGCAGGTGATGCGTGACGTCGTGCAGGAAGTAGCTGCCGAGCGTGACGACGGTGAAAGCCGAACCGTTGCTGCGCCTGCCGCGCCGGTCCCACTCGGCCGGGGTCACCGCATTGAAGCCGGCCGCGACCTCCGCGGCCGCTGCCGCCAGCTCCTCGGCGACGGCGCGCGGGTCCTGGCCGGCGTAACGTCCCTCCACGGCCGCGGCGTTCTGGTCCCAGTCGGCAAACTCCGGGTTGTCCTGGCCGAGCATCAGCTGCAGCCGGGCATCGAACACGCGGCAGACGTCGCGGACGTGGGCCGCGTACTCGAGCACCGACCACGTCGAGTCGTCGGGGCGGACGTGGGCGCCGGGCTCCGCCAG
>NZ_JBNHGF010000611.1:0-1139 GCF_059091005.1 Arthrobacter sp. Y3223164 | reverse complement strand
GCCCCGCCCCGCCGGCCGGAGACCAGGCCCGTGGATCGGGTCAGCCGGCTCAATCTCCCCGGAACACGGCGGCGCCGGTAGCGGCAGCCAACGAGCGGTCGCAGGCACAGGGCCAGCCCCCGGCGCAGCAGCGCGGACCGCAGCGGCAGGCGCATGCAGCACCGCAGGCTCCGGCACAACCGGATCCCGTTGCACCACAGGCGCAGGCTCCGGGACAACAGGCTCCGGCGCGTCCGGAACAGGCCGCACCGCCGGCGCACGCTCCTCGTCAGGGCCAGTCCGGCCCCCAGGCGTCCGGGCAGATCGAGATGATCCGCCGCGCTTGGCCGGAGATCCTGACCACGCTCAGCGGCATCCGCAAGGTGACGTGGATGAACGTCAGCACGAATGCCTCGCCGCTCAGCCTCGACGGCACGGCGCTGACGCTCGGCTTCAAGAACCAGGGGTCCGCCACCAACTTCAACAACGGCGACCACGCGGACAACGTGCGTCAGGCCATCCAGCAAGTGCTCGGCATCGACCTGCAGATTCAAACCGTCGAAGACGCGTCGGTGACAGCGGGTGAGTCAAACCCAAAAGTACCTACTAGCCGGCCGCAGCCGGCAGACGGAGGTTGGCCCGCCAACACCGCTACGGTAGGTGCGCCCGCGCCGGTTTCCCAACCGGTTGTTGGGCAAGCAGGTCATCCGCAGCCGGCACCGGCCGCTGCCGGGATGACCGGATTCATGTCCGGCTCGGCCTCGGCGCCTTCTCCGTCTTCTGCTGAACCGGCGATGCCGGCTGCCCGGGCCGAACCGGCCGGGTCGGCGACGTCGGCTGGCTCCGCAACGTCCGGCTTCCCCGGTGGTCCTGCGATGTCGGGGGGATCCGGCGTATCCCCTGCCTCGGCCGTTTCCGGTCCGTCTGCCCCCAGCGGGGTCTCCGCGTCCACCGGCGTTTCAGCCGCAAGCGGGATGTCGGCGCCAACCAGCGCTTCAGCCCCAAGCGGGATGTCCGCGGGCTCAAGCTTGTCGGCACCCACAGCCGCTTCAGCCCCCAGCGGCATGTCCGCGGGCTCAAGCCTCTCGGCGCCCACCGCCGCCTCCGCACCCAGCGCTACCTCCGCCGCGTCAGGGGCATCAGCCCCCAGCGGTTTCTCC
>NZ_JBNHGF010000610.1:0-1140 GCF_059091005.1 Arthrobacter sp. Y3223164 | reverse complement strand
CGGGCCGCATGGTGCCGGGAGGGGGCGGCGCGCTGCCGGCGAAGTCCGGCGCGTCGGCGGAGGGGGAACCGGGGAGCGGGGCATCGTTAGTCACGACTACCAGCTTAGGCGCGGGACCGGACCTTTCGCCGGGCATGCTTGCCGGGCAGCACCCAGCGTTTTCACAGACCCCGATGCCAGAGTGGAGTAGTTTTGAGTAACCCGCCGGCTGCTGGCCGGCCCTGCAGAAGGACAGTATCCATGGCAGCAGCCCACCCCGCGTCACCGGCTCCGGCCGTCCACGCCGCCCCGCCCCGGCTAGGCGAGGGGCGCAGCTATTCGGCCCGCATCGGCGCCGAAGCGGCAGGTTCGTTCCTGCTCTTTTTCGGTGCCCTGGGGATCGGCATGTTTAATCCGCAGGGCGGCTTCAGCGTCCCCTTCGGCTTCGGCCTGGCGGTCGTTGCCGGCATGCTTGCGTTCGGCCACGTCTCCGGCGGCCACTTCAACCCGGCCATCACGCTGGGCAGCGCGCTCGCGGGCCGGACCTCCTGGAAGTCGGTGCCGCCCTACGTCCTGGCGCAGCTGGCCGGCACCTCGCTGGCCGCCGTCGTGCTCTGGGTGATCATGGGCAGCCACCCGGTCAGCGCCCAGTCGGCCGGCGTGTTCACGTCCATCTCCAACGGTTACGCCGGCGGCGACGAACTGGGCTTCTCGATGGCGGGGGTTTTCCTGGCCGAAACCGTCGCCACCGGGCTGCTCGTGGCGGTCTACCTCGGTGCCACCTCGTCCCTGGACCGGCTCCGCAGCGCCCCGTACGCGGTGGGGCTTGCGTTCGGCGTGCTGACCGCCGTGATGCTCCCGATTTCCAACGCCGGACTGAACCCGGCCCGCTCCACGGCCGCGGTGTATTTCGCGGACGGCAGCCCGCTGGGCGAACTGTGGCTGTTCTGGGCGGCCCCGCTGCTCGGTGCGGTGATCGCCGGGCTGCTCTACCGCAGTGCCGAACTGGTGCCCGGGCCGCGCAAGGCAACCAACGACGGCGATGCACCGGCTGCATCTTCCGGCAAGCCTGTGGAGGGGAAGACTGCCACTGGCGGCGGCGTTTCGGCCGGCACGGTGTCGGCCGGAGGCGCGGGCGCCGGATCCGCGGCAGCTGGAGCC
>NZ_JBNHGF010000609.1:0-1140 GCF_059091005.1 Arthrobacter sp. Y3223164 | reverse complement strand
CCCAGTCCGGGTGGAACCCGCAGCCGCAGTGGGGACAGCCCCCGCCCGGCGCACAGCAGCAGGGAGGCTGGCCGGCGCCCGCAGGTCCGGGCCCTTACCGCGGCTATGTGGCTCCGCCGAAACCGGGCGTCATCCCGCTGCGTCCGCTCGGCGTCGGCGAGATCCTCGACGGCGCCTTCCAGGCGGCCCGCAAGAACGCCGCGGCGGTCTTCGGCACCGCGGTGCTGCTCCAGGTGGTCGTCAGCGCGCTGGCCTGGCTGGTCGGCGGGCTGATCATTTCGGCCTTCGGCGGCCTGCAGGTCATGGCCAACGAGGAACTCACGGATGCATCCGCGGTGGCCTTCGGCCTGTCCATCATCATCTCCTCGCTCGTGCTCGGCCTGCTGTCCGGGGTGGGGATCCTGGTCCTGCAGGGCGTCCTCGCCATTCCCACCGCCCGGGCCGCGGTCAACCAGAAAACCGGCTTCGGCCTGATGTTCGCGCTTGCGAAGGGCCGGATCGGTGCGCTGGTCGGGCTGGCCCTGCTCTATCTCGCCCTCACCGCTGCCGCACTGGTCGCGATCATCGCCGGCTCCTTCTTCCTGGCCGACCAGCTCGGCGTGTCCTCGGCCTGGATCATCGTGCTGATCATTGTGGGCCTGACGGCGGTATCCGTCTGGATCGGCATCAAGCTGATGCTGGCACCGGCGGTGATCATCATGGAACGCGCCTCGGTCTTCCGGGCGCTCGCCCGGTCGTGGCAGCTGACCGACCGCAGCTGGTGGCGGACCTTTGGCATCATCCTCTTGTGCACCATCATCGTCACGGTGATCACCTCCGTGGTCAGCATGCCCATCTCGTTCATCGTGGGACTCGCCGGTCCGCTGCTGGGCGACCCCACATCGCCCGAGAGCATGCTGGCGACCATGGGGCCGCTCACGCTGGTCTCGATGCTGCTGTCTTCCATCTTCTCGGCCATCGGCTACGCCTTCCAAGCGGCCGTGATCGCCCTGGTCTACATCGACCTGAGGATCCGCCGCGAAGGGTTCGACGTCGTGCTGTTGCGCGAACATGAAGCCTCCGGCGGCCGGGAGACCCGGACCATTCCGGGACTCGGCGCGGGCGCGGCACCCGGCCCCGCGGTTCCCGGGCCGGCCGGCC
>NZ_JBNHGF010000608.1:0-1148 GCF_059091005.1 Arthrobacter sp. Y3223164 | reverse complement strand
GGTTCCGGCGCCAGCCGGCGGATTCCTCGTGCGGCAGCCCCAGCAGCTGGACCTCGCGCACGGCGCGGGGCGTCAGGCCGTCGCCGCAGACCTTTTCGCGCGGGAAGGCCGTCTTTTCCAGCACGGTCACGTCCACGCCGGCGCGGGCGAGGTAGTACGCGGCCGTGGATCCGGCCGGCCCCGCCCCAACAATGAGAACTGACATGGCTACAGGGTGTGCCTGCTGCTCTGGCGCCGCAGCGCGGCCTGCGCCCGGGCATTGGCCGCCTCGTCGCGGCCGGGCTTGACGGCCCGGTGCACGGCGACGATGCCGCCGGACAGGTTGCGATAGGCCACGTCCTGCCAGCCTTCGCCGGTGATCCACTCGCCCAGCTGGTCCTGGTTGGGCCAGGCGCGGATGGACTCGGCCAGGTAGACGTAGGAATCGGGGTTGGACGAAATCTTGGACGCGATCGCCGGCAGCGCGCGCATCAGGTACTCGGTGTAGACGGTGCGCCAGACCGGGAGGGTGGGGTGCGAGAACTCGGCGATCACGAGCCGGCCGCCGGGCTTGGCCACGCGCAGCATTTCGCGCAGCGCCAGTTTCGGATCGCTGACGTTGCGCAGGCCGAAGGAGATGGTCACGGCATCGAAGGAGTTGTCCGCGAAGGGCAGATTGGTCGCGTCCCCGGCCACGAAGTCGATGTCGGGGCGGCGGCGCTTGCCGACGCGCAGCATGCCCAGGGAGAAGTCGCACGCGACCACGTGGATGCCGGCATCGGCATAGGGTTCGCTGGAGGTGCCCGTCCCGGCGGCCAGGTCCAGGACCTTCTGGCCACGTTCGGCGTCCACCGCGTCCACCACGATCCGGCGCCACCGGCGCGTCTGGCCCATCGACAGCACATCGTTGACCAGGTCGTACTTCGGCGCCACGTCATCGAACATGGCGGCTACTTCATCCGGGCGCTTCTCCAGCGATGCACGATTCACTGGGCCATTGTCTCAAAGACCGGCGGCCGCCCGCGAACCCGGGCTTCGCGGGCGGTGGCGTTTGCCGGGCAGAGTAGGCTTAATGACCATGACCTCCCCCCTGTCCCCCTCGTCCGGCCTGCCCGGAACCGGGCCTGCCGCAGCGGCCGGCCGCACGGAACCGGAGGCCGCCGACCGGT
>NZ_JBNHGF010000607.1:0-1151 GCF_059091005.1 Arthrobacter sp. Y3223164 | reverse complement strand
CAGCCGGAGCCCACACGCTCACCGTGTTCACGCTGCAGACCCCGCACCGGCTGATCACCGAGGAGAACAACGACGCGATGCGGCAGCGGCTGCAGGCTTCGAGCAACTGCCGCGAGGCGGCGGAGTCGCTCATGCTGTGCGCCGCGGCGCGGACGACGGCCTCGACCGAGGTCCACGACCCGGGCGGATTGATAAACGTGCCGCGGCCCCGCTGGATGCTGATCACGTTCATCGCCCGCAGCATGGTGAGGGCTTCCCGGACAGTCAGCCGGCTGACCTGCGACCGGGCGGCGATCTCGGCTTCGGTGGGCAGCGCGTCGCCGGGCGCCATCCGGCCGGCGATGATCTGCTCCAGCAGGTCTTCCGCCACCGTGTCAACCAGCGTCCTGCGTTCCATCGGCCCTCCCGCCACACCCGGCAGCATGCCGGCGCGCTGACATCGTAACCGCCGCTGCCGGTTACCGGCGCGTAGCATGACGCTCCGGCGACACGCCCGGTACGCCGTCACGCGGCGCCGGCCGGGCGGGTCTCCCCGGCCTGCGGCCCCGGACGCAGCTTCTTCTGCCAGGCTGCCTCGTACCCGGCCGGAGCGAAGCCGAGGGCGGTGTTGATGTCCAGCATGTGGCTGTTTTCGTCGGCGTTCCAGGTGTAGAGCCGGCGCCCCTGCGGCCACGCCTCCACCACCCGCTGCAGGTTGCGGGCCTTGATCCACAGGCCCAGGCCGTGGCCGCGGTGGGCCCGCAGCACCAACGTGTCCTCCTGGAAGACCACCTCGGGCTGCTCCGGGAAGAATTCCAGCACCGTATGGCCCACCAGCCGGCCGCTGGGCACATGCCCGGCCGCGACCACCAGGCAGCGGCCGCCCTTGCGCCGCAGCTCCTCCTCATGGTGGCGGACGCGGGCGGCATCCCACGCCTCTTCCTCGCAGTCCAGGTCACCCAGCGGGACGTCGGTGCTCATCCGCTGCCGCAGGGCCGCGTACTGGTCCACCCAGTCCGGCGGGCAACTGTCGGCCCACTCGACCAGGCGATAGTCCGCGCCGGCCTTCCCGGCAGCCGCCGACGCGTGGGCCGCCAGACTGTCCTGGTCGGCGGGGAGCGGCATCCTGCTGCACCGCTCCACCTGTTCGAGCCGGAAGCCGCCGGCCAGCG
>NZ_JBNHGF010000606.1:0-1082 GCF_059091005.1 Arthrobacter sp. Y3223164 | reverse complement strand
CGCCGGTGAGCAGCGCCAGCCCGACCCCGGCCAGGACCGCGAACAGCGCCGAAGAGCGCCCGGAGAGGACCAGGCCCACGAAGTTCGGCTGCGGGTCCGTGCCGGAGGTCCACGGCGCAAAGATGTGGGTCGCCATCATGCCCAGCAAGGCGATGCCGCGGGCGGCATCAATCCCGGCGATCCGCGGGCGGGTGGAACCTGGGCGCATGCACCGATAATCTCACAGCGGGCGTGGAGGCGGCTGTGAGACCGGCGACCGGCACGCGATACCGTGAGGGAATGAACAGGTTGGAGAACGCGGCTGCCGCACCCCTGGAGCGGCCATGATGGGATTTGCCGTCAACGGGGACGACGGCGTGCGGCTGGCCTTCGAGGACACCGGCACCGGGGAGCCGCTGCTGCTGGTCCATGGAACCGCCCTGTCCAAGGCCACCTGGCGGGGGCTGGGCTACCAGCGTGCCCTCAAGCCGCGGCACCGGGTGATTTCGCTGGACATGCGCGGGCACGGCCGCAGCGACAAGCCACACGACGTGGGCGCCTACACGATGGAGCGTTTCATGGGCGACGTCGAAGCGGTGCTGGACGCCTGCGGGCTGGACAGCGTCAACTACTTCGGCTATTCCTTCGGCGCGCGGGTAGGACTCGCGATGGCGGTGTACCGGCGGCAGCGCCTGCGTTCGCTGACCATGCTGGGCGGAACCCACCGGAGCATGGCCGGCCAGGTGGGCAAGCTCTTCTTCCCCGACTACCTGGACGCGCTGGAGACGGGCGGGATGGAAGAGTTCCTCCGCCGCTGGAACGGGCGCCGGGCCGTGCCGGTGGACGCGGCCACCCGGCAGGCCTTTTTGGCCAACGACCCGGCGGCGCTTGCCGCCTACTTCCGCGCCGGCGAAGAGCTGCCCGGTCTCGATCCCCGCCAGGTCCAGCGGATCCCGTTGCCCGTCCTGCTGATTGCCGGCAGCGAGGACCACCCGCGCGCCGCGGAGTCGCGCCAGGCCAAACGGTGGGTGGGGGGGGGGGGGGGGGGGGGGGGGGGGGGGGGGGGGGGGGGGGGGGGGGGGGGGGGGGGGGGGGGGGGGGGG
>NZ_JBNHGF010000605.1:0-1154 GCF_059091005.1 Arthrobacter sp. Y3223164 | reverse complement strand
GACCTGGCCGACGCGCTCGGCGGGGCGGTGGGTGCCTCCCGGGCCGCCACCGATGCCGGCTGGATCGAGCACTCGGCGCAGGTCGGCCAGACCGGCAAGACCGTCTCGCCTCAGCTCTACATTTCCGCGGGCATCTCCGGGGCCATCCAGCAGAAGGCCGGCATGCAGACCGCCAAGGTGATTGTTGCGGTCAACAACGACGCCGACTCGCCGGTCTTCGAGATCGCCGACTTTGGCATCGTGGGCGACCTGGCCACCGTCTTGCCGCAGGCCGCCGCCGAGATCCGCCGGCGGAAGGGCTAGCGGCGGTGACGGTTGAGGAATTCCAGCCAGCACGCGTCCTGGTCTTTGCCGCGCACCCCGACGACCTGGACTTCGGGGCCGCCGGCACCATTGCCCGCTGGACCGCGGCGGGCGTGGAAGTCAGCTACTGCATCATGACCGACGGCGACGCGGGCGGCTTTGACGACGCCCAGCGCGCCGGCATCGTCGAACTGCGGGCGGCCGAGCAGGCCAAGGCCGCAGCGCTGGCCGGCGTCACCGACCTGCATTTCCTGCATCAGCCCGACGGCTACCTGGAGCCCACCCACGAGGTGATCCGCCAGGTGGTGGAGCTGATGCGCCGCATCCGGCCCGACATCGTGCTGTCCATGCACCCGGAGCGTGCCTGGGACCGCATTCAAAAGAGCCACCCGGACCATCTGGCCTGCGGAGAAATCGTCACCCGCGCGATCTACCCGGCCGTGGAAAACCCGTACGCCTATCCCGAACTGCTCGAGGCAGGGCTGGCCGCCTACAAGGTGCCGTTCCTGTGGTTCTACGGCGGGCCGCGGGAACGCGAGAACCACTACGTGGACATCACCGACCACGTCGACACGAAGCTGGCCGCCATCAGGATCCACGCGAGCCAACACCCGGACTTGGCCGCCATGGACGCCCGCGTGCGCCAGAACCTGGCGGAGAACGCCATGCGCGGCGGCCTGCCCGGACGCAGCGCCGAGGCCTTCCACGTGGTGGAAATCAATACCCCGGAAACCATCGCCGGATTCTGACGCAGGCCGCAGGCCGCCGGCCGATCTCCCGCTCACGCCGGCCCGGTGGGAGACCTGCGCCCCCACGGCGTCACGGTGGCAGGCCGCGCGGGTGCCTGTGCC
>NZ_JBNHGF010000604.1:0-1166 GCF_059091005.1 Arthrobacter sp. Y3223164 | reverse complement strand
GCGAGGTCAGCTGCAGGTGCAGGTAGCCCGCTTCCCGCAGCGCCCGGGCGACCGGCGCCTGGTGCCAGGCGGCGATGTACGGGGTCGGGCTGTCGTAGAGCGCGTCGAACCGGCCCAGCAGCTGCGGGTACAGCACCGCCAGTTCGTCCCGCTCCGCGCCCGTGAGCCCGGCGAGATCCGCGATCTGCCGGTGCGGCACCAGGTGCACCTCCAGCGGCCAGCGCGCGGCGAACGGCACGTAGGCGCTGAAGTGTTCGCCTTCGAGAACCATCCGGGAGCCGTCGGAGCGCTCATGGCCGAGCACCGCCCCGGTCAGCGTCTGCCGCCCGCCGGTGGCCTCGAAGTGTTTCCGGGCCGCCGCCGCCATGACCGCCCCGCGCGGGGGCAGGTAGGAGTAGGCGTAGATCTGACCGTGCGGATGGTGCAGCGTCACGCCGATCTGGGCGCCGCGGTTTTCGAAGCAGAAGACCTGGGCAATCCCGTCCGTCGCGCTGAGCGCCGCGGTCCGGTGCGCCCACGCGTCGATCACGGTGCGCACGCGGCGGGTGTCCAGCCCGGCGAACGAACCGGTGTGCGCCGAGGTGAAGGAGACCACCTCGCAGCGCCCGCCGGCGGTGTAGGCGCGGCCCCACTCCGGGTCCTCGGGCGTTGCCAGCAGGTCCGGCCCGAGCGACGGAAACCGGTTCTCGAACACGGCCACGTCATAGTCGGCCGCCGGGATTTCGGAGGCGTAGTCCGGCGTGCTCGGGCACAGCGGGCACGCGTCCGCCGGCGGCAGGTAGGTGCGGGTCTGCCGGTGCGCGGCCAGCGCCACCCACTCTCCCGTCAGCACGTCGTAGCGCAGCTCCCCCACCGGCGGCCGTTCCGGCAGGTCCCGGGTGTCCCGCGAATCCCGCGGAACCGGCCGCGCGCCGTCGTCGAAAAACAGCAACTCCCGGCCGTCCGCCAAACGGGTCGCGGTCACCGCGGTGACCGGGTCTCCTCCCGGAACAACGACGGCGGTGCCCGCCCCGGGCTGGGCACGATCCACGGTGCTTCGCTCAGGCACGGCGCCGCTTCGCCGCACAGGTCACGCAAAATTGTGCTTCCGGCCGGATCTCCAGGCGTTCGCGCGGGATGGGGTTGCCGCACGAGGCGCACGTCCCGTAGGTGCCGGCCGCGAGCCG
>NZ_JBNHGF010000603.1:0-1170 GCF_059091005.1 Arthrobacter sp. Y3223164 | reverse complement strand
TGCCGCGCCCGCCCAGGCCCCCGTTCCCGTCCAGGCCCCCGTTCCCGCCCAGGCACCCGTTCCCGCCCTCGCGGTGCGCGGTCTGGCCAAGCGCTTCGGCGACAAGATCGCCGTCAACGGCATCAACCTGGACGTGCCCGCCGGGTCCTTCTACGGGCTGGTCGGGCCCAACGGTGCGGGCAAGACCACCTCGCTCTCCATGGCCACCGGGCTGCTGCGGCCGGATTACGGCCAGGTGTGGGTGCACGGCGTGGACGTCTGGGCCGAGCCGCTGACGGCCAAGCGCCTGATGGGCGTGTTGCCCGACGGCGTCCGGCTGTTCGACCGGCTGACCGGCGAACAGCTGGTCACCTACGCCGGGCTGCTGCGGGGCATGGACCGGGAGACCGTGGCCGCCCGCGTCCCGGACCTGCTGCGGGCCATGGACCTGACCAACGACGCCGGCACCCTGGTGGTGGACTATTCCGCCGGCATGACCAAGAAGATCGCCCTGGCCACCGCACTGATCCATGCGCCGAAGCTGTTGGTGCTGGATGAACCGTTCGAGGCGGTAGACCCGGTCTCCGCGGCGAACATCCGCGACATCCTCCACGACTACGTGGACTCCGGGGGCACGGTGATCGTCTCCAGCCACGTCATGGACCTGGTCCAGCGCATGTGCGACCACGTGGCCGTGATCGCCGGCGGCAACGTGCTGGCCGCCGGCACCGTGGACGAGGTCCGCGCCGGCGCGAGCCTCGAAGAGCGCTTCGTCCAGCTGGTCGGCGGACGGACCCAGGCGGAGGGGCTCGAGTGGTTGCGCACCTCGTAAGGCTGAAGCTGGCGCTGCTGCGCAACGGCTTCAAACGCAGCCCGTGGCAGCTGGTGGGGGTGATCCTCGGGGGCCTGTACGCGATCGGCATGCTGGCCCTGCTGATTTCCGGACTGTTCTTCCTCAGCTACACCGAGCCGGACATGGCCCGCATGGTGGTGGTGCTAGGCGGCTCCGCGGCCTTCCTGGGCTGGGCGCTGATCCCCATGATGGCCACCGGCGTGGACATGACGCTGGACCCGGCCCGGTTCGTGACCTACGCCGTGCCCATGCGCCAGCTGCTGCTCGGGCTCGCCATCGGCGGCCTGGTCGGCATCCCGGGCGTGGTGACGCTGGTCGCCGCGCTCGGGCACGCGGCC
>NZ_JBNHGF010000602.1:0-1170 GCF_059091005.1 Arthrobacter sp. Y3223164 | reverse complement strand
GGGTTATGTTGGGTGTGTTTTGCGGTGGGGAACACCACCATGGGGCCCGGCGGCGGGGGGGGGTACCCCCCCCCGGCTGGGGCGGGGGCCCACCCCGCCCGCGGCCCCCCGCCACACTGGGGGTACCGGGTCAGGAGGCCCGGCGGGCCCGGGCGGCACGGCGCTTCAGCGCCCGGCGCTCGTCCTCGCTCATGCCTCCCCACACGCCGGCGTCCTGGCCGGATTCGATGGCCCACTGCAGGCAGGTATCAATCACCGGGCAGCGCCGGCAGACGCTCTTGGCCTCTTCGATCTGCAGGAGTGCCGGCCCGGTGTTCCCCACGGGGAAAAACAGTTCCGGGTCCTTGTCCAGGCATGCCGCGCGGCTACGCCAATCCATGCTGATCACATACTCCTTTAAATGGTGTCCGGTGGTTTTTGTGAAAACATTCACGAACAGACTCATAGAAAAGGGAGCCCGACCGGCCCCCTCTGCGCTTCGCCATCAAGCGTTTCATGTTAAATCCGCGTAAACAAGAGGTCGTGCGGACTTAACCGGCCGTAATACCTGAGTCATTCGTCACAGGGTGATATGGTTCGGCTCCAAGCGGGAGCCGGTGCCCGGCGAACTGGAGCCGTTATTCCGACTATCTAAGGTAGGGTGCGAGTGTGTCAATGCCTGCACCCTCATCCTTCCCTGCCGCCCGTCCGATCGCCATCAAAATCGTAGCGGCGGCAGTGGTGCTGGAAGCACTGGTGCTCTTGGGCGGAGCGGCCCTGTTCGCGTACGGGCTGGCCACCCAAACCCCGATATCGCTGACCAGCAGCGTCTTCCTGCTGGTCCTGATGTTGGTCTTCGGCCTCTGGCTGCTCGTCGTCGGGCATTACCTGTTCCGCGGGTACCGCTGGACCCGCGCTGCTGCCCTGGTGTGGCAGATCTTCGTGGTTGTTGTGGCCATCTCCATGATCCAAGGCGGCCAGCTGCTGCTGGGCCCGGTCCTGTTGGTGGCGGCCGCAGCCTCCTTCGTCCTGCTGCTGACCAAGCCCGTGACGGATTTCCTGGTCAAGGGCGCCGCACCCCGCGCCCTGTAGCCAGCGCCACCTGCAGCGGGACGGCCCGGCCGGCCTCGATCCGGTAGCCGCGTCCCGGCGGTCTCCACCCGTCGTTGAGCCGCACACCGAAGAAGTCCG
>NZ_JBNHGF010000601.1:0-1174 GCF_059091005.1 Arthrobacter sp. Y3223164 | reverse complement strand
GGCGGCTTCGGCGGTTTCGGCGGTGGCGGCGGCGGCTTCGGTGGCTTCGGCGACGGCGGCGGCGCCGGCGGCGGCTTCTAGACCAGACAGACCGGGCAGCCGTCCTGGCTGCTTGGAAGGCAAAGTTCGAGTAATTCCGATCGAAAGGCATCACCGTGGTAAAGCACTCAATTTTCGGCCGCATGGCACAGTTGGCCAAGGCAAACATCAACGCGCTGCTCGACCAGGCGGAGGATCCGCAGAAGATGCTGGACCAAATGGTCCGCGACTACACGAACAACATTGCCGAAGCCGAAAGCGCCGTCGCGCAGACCATCGGCAACCTGCGCATGCTGCAGGACGACTACAACGAAGACCTCGAGAACGCCCGCAGCTGGGGTGCCAAGGCCTTGGCCGCCAGCCGAAAGGCCGATGAGTACCGCGCCTCGGGCCACGCCGCTGACGCCGAGAAGTTCGACAACCTCGCGAAGGTGGCAATCCAGCGCCAGATCTCCTCGGAGAACGAAGCCAAGGGCGCCGAGCCCACGATCTCCTCGCAGACCGAAATCGTGGAAAAGCTCAAGCAGGGACTCAACCAGATGAAGTCCAAGCTCAACGAGCTGCAGAACAAGCGCGACGAGCTGATCGCGCGCGCCAAAACCGCGCAGGCCCAGTCGCAGGTCCACGACGCCATCAAGAGCATCGACATTCTCGACCCGACCAGCGAAGTCGGCCGCTTCGAGGAGAAGATCCGCCGCGAGGAAGCAAAGGTACGCGGCCAGGCCGAGCTGGCCGCTTCCAGCCTGGATGCCCAGTTCGAGAGCCTGGAAGACCTCGGCGAGCAGACGGAGGTTGAGGCGCGGTTGGCAGCCCTGAAGTCCGGGACCGGCCCGGCCCCGTCGTCGCTGGAGGCCGGCAAGGAAGCTACCTCAGAGAGCTACTGAGCACCAGCCCTCCGGCCGCCCTGGCATGAATGGCTCCGTGCCGCACCTTCCGGTGTGGCCCGGAGCCTTTCCTGTCGGCCCGGGTCCTTCCTTTCCGGGGGCGGTGCGATCGCGTTAACGGCGCGGCTTCACGGCCCGGAGAAGGCTGCGGCCGGTGAAACGGCCGGGTCCGGAGGCGCGGATCCGCGCGCGGCGCAGGGCCTTGGGGTTGTAGTGCCGGGGACGGTGCTCGACTGCGTCCGGCACGCCGG
>NZ_JBNHGF010000600.1:0-1184 GCF_059091005.1 Arthrobacter sp. Y3223164 | reverse complement strand
TTTTTCCCTACCGGCGGCTTTTCGTTTTTGGTGCCGGGGGCCGGGTCCCAGCGGGCCCTGGGGCGGGCGAGGGGGGGGAGGTCGTGGTTGTGAAATTTGTTGTGGTGGTCCACGCTGGCTGCCCCGAATTCCACGGCCAGCCGCACGCCGGGACCTTCACCCAGCTGGTTGCCGTGCACGCGCAGTCCGAGGCCGGCGTCCCGGCAGGCCGCCAGCACCCGGCGCGACTGGGCCTCGGTGAAGGCCCCGCGTTCGCAGAACACGTCGGCCCACTGCACGTACGGCCTTACCGCCGCGAGCATGTCCCCGCAGACCAGGTCGGTGTAGTCGTCGGCGTCGATGCCGGCCGGCACCAGGTGTGCCCCGAGGTAGGTGACCTCGTCGGCCACGGTGGACGCGATGCGGGCGCTGCGGGCCTCCTGCTCCACGTCCAGGCCGTAGCCGGTCTTGGTCTCCAGGTAGGTGGTGCCGCCGGCGGCCGCCTCCGCCACCCGGGCCAGCAGCAGGCGCGTGAGGTCGTAGTCGCTGGCCTCGCGGGTGGCGCCGGTGGTGACGGCGATCCCGCCGGCCTGGTAGGACTGGCCGGCCATCCGTGCCTCGAACTCGGCGGTGCGGTCTCCGGCAAAGACCAGGTGCGTGTGCGAATCCACCCAGCCCGGCAACACGGCCCGCCCGCCGGCGTCGAACTGTTCGTCGGCATCGGGGGCCTGCGCCGCGGGCCCGAGCCAGGAGATGCGCTCCCCCTCGATGATCACCGCGGCGTCGTGCAGCACGGAGTCCGCGCCGCGGGCCGGGTCCTGCGTGTGCAGTTCGCCGATGTTGGTGACGACAGTGCTCATTCAAACTCCTTCAGGGCGTCGGCCAGCAGCTCGGCCGGCCAACCCAGGCGCCGGTGGCGGCCGTTGACGGCCAGCAGGTCACCGGCAACGACGACGGCGGAAACGTCCGCTGCGCTGGCGCTCAGCGGCAGTTGCCCGGGCTTTGAGCCTACCGTGCGCACGCTGCCGGGGTTCACGGCCATCAGGTCGCAGGCCATTCCGACGGCGATGCCGGCCACCGGGGTGCCCATGGCGGCGGCGGCTCCGGCGGACACCGAATCCAGCAGCTCGGCCGGTGCAAACCGGCCGCGCTGGCCGCTGGCCCGCCGTTCGCCGTGTTCCAGCGCCCGCATCTCCAGCCAGGGG
>NZ_JBNHGF010000599.1:0-1194 GCF_059091005.1 Arthrobacter sp. Y3223164 | reverse complement strand
GCGACGGCATCGGCATGCGCCGCGACCCAGGCCGCCGCGGTGGCCGGAAGGCCGGGGGCCGCCACCAGCGTCAGATGAAGGACCATGACAAGGAACCTAGGCCGAAGGGCGCGCTATTTTACTGTTCGGCTTCCGGTATGTGGATAACCTGCGGTACCGGAGGCTGACGCGAACAAGCGATACCCTTGACTCTGGGCCGAAGGGCCGACACACCGACACAACGAGAAAAGGCCTTTGCTCTTGAAGATCGCTGTCATTGCTCTGGGAAAGATCGGGTTGCCGTTGGCCGCCCAGTTCGCCTCGAAGGGGCACGAGGTCGTCGGCGTGGACGTCAACCCCGCCGTGGTCGACCTGGTCAACGCGGGCAGCGAGCCGTTCCCGGGGGAGGCGGGGCTCCAGGACAGGCTGGCCGAGCTGGTGCCGGCGGGCAGGCTGCGGGCGACCACCGACTATGCGGACGCGGTGCCGGGAGCAGACGCCGTGGTGCTGGTGGTGCCCCTGTTCGTGGACGCGGAGGCCAAGCCCGACTTCGGCTGGATGGATGCTGCCACGCAGGAGCTGGCTCGGCACCTGACGCCGGGCACCCTGGTCTCCTACGAGACCACGCTGCCGGTAGGCACCACCCGGACCCGGTGGAAGCCGATGCTCGAGGCCGGCTCCGGCCTGGTCGAGGGCGAGGACTTCCATGTGGTCTTTTCCCCGGAGCGGGTGCTGACCGGCCGGGTGTTCGAGGACCTGCGGAAGTATCCCAAGCTCATCGGCGGGCTCTCCGGGGCCGGTGCCGCGGCGGCGCAGGAGTTTTACGAGGCGGTGCTGGACTTCGACGACCGCCCGGACCTGGCGCGCGGCAACGGCGTCTGGGACCTGGGCTCGGCCGAGGCCTCCGAGCTGGCCAAGCTCGCCGAGACCACTTACCGGGACGTGAACATCGGGTTGGCGAACCAGTTCGCCCGCTATGCCGCGACCGCCGGGATCGACATCTACCAGGTGATCGAGGCGTCCAACTCCCAGCCCTACAGCCATATCCACCAGCCCGGCATCGCCGTCGGCGGGCACTGCATCCCGGTGTACCCGCGGCTGTACCTGTGGAACGATCCGTCGGCCACGGTGGTGGCTGCGGCCCGGGCCGCGAACGCGGGCATGCCGGACTACACGATCGGCCTGCTGGAGGGTGCGTACGGCGACCTGGCCGGC
>NZ_JBNHGF010000598.1:0-1197 GCF_059091005.1 Arthrobacter sp. Y3223164 | reverse complement strand
GCCCCGACACCGCGGGCGCGGCGCGCCAGACCGAGGGTGCGCCATTCCTCCACCAGCAGCCCCACCAGCCGCATGGCGGCCAGCGCTCCCAGCACGAACCGGTGGGGAAGCTTCAGCTTCTGCGCCAAGGCGTCCGCCAGGTCCGTCGGGTCGGTCGTCAGGAGCAGGAAAATGCCCGGCAGCGCAACGGCAAGCGACCGCAGTCCGATCGCAACGCCGCCGGCCACCGAGTCCTCGGTGAAGATCAGCGGACCGAACCGGAACAGCACGGCCCCGGTCTTCTCGGCCAGCAAGGCGGTTGCCCAGGCCCCGACGGCAGCCGCCGCAAGCAGCGGCCAGCCGCGCTTCAGCAGCAGCCATGGGCTGACACCCAGCACGGGCATCAGCAACAGTTCGGCGGCCAGCACCACGGAGGCGCTGACCCAGTCCACACTGAGCATGACCACCACGGTGACCAGGGCGGCGGCGGCCAGCTTCGATACCGGGTTGGCGCGGCTGAACGGGGAGGCGGCCAGCCGCGGGTTCATCAGGTCCATGCTCATGCTGCCCTCCCAAGCGGCTGGGCCGGGCGGACGCCGCCGTCCGCCACCCGGATGACGGCGCCGCCGAGCGCGGCGGTGAAGTCGTCGTCGTGCGTCACCGAGACCACGCTCCGGCCCTCGGCCACCAGCTCGGCCAGCAGCGTGACCAGTTCGGCCCAGGTGTTGGCGTCCTGTCCGAAGGTCGGCTCGTCCAGCATCAGGATGTCCGGGCCGGTGGCCAGCATGGTGGCTACCGACAGCCTGCGTTTCTCGCCGCCCGAGAGGGTGAACGGGTTGGCCTGCAGCAGGCGGGTCAGCCGGAGCCGCTCGGCGATCGTGTCCACGCGCTGCCGGACGGTCGCCTCGGGCAGTTTGGCCACGCGGCGGGGACCGAATTCCAGTTCGTCGAGCACCGTGCCGGTGAGGAACTGGTGTTCGGGTTCCTGGAAGACGCTGCCGATCCGGGTCACCAACTGCGCGGACTTCCACTTCGCCGGGGACAAGGCGGCACCGCGCTGCAAGGCCGGCGTCGCCGAGAGATCCCCTCCCGCGGGTGCCAGCAGGCCGGCGAGGGTGAGGGCCAAGGTGGATTTGCCGGCACCGTTCGCGCCGGTGACGCTGAGCGCCTGCCCGGCCAACAGGTCCAGGTCCACCCCGCGCAGCACCGGCGCGGCTT
>NZ_JBNHGF010000597.1:0-1206 GCF_059091005.1 Arthrobacter sp. Y3223164 | reverse complement strand
CGGCCACCACCACGATGAAGATGCCCTGCAGCCGGCCGCGCATGGCGTCCGGCGTCGCCGCCTGCAGGATGGTGTTGCGGAAGACGCCGCTCACCGTATCGGCCGCACCTGCAGCGGCGAGGCAGAGGGCCGCCGGCAGGAGCCATCCGCTCACGTCCCCGGCGGCCGCGGCGTTTGTCTGCCCGGCCATGACGACGACGGCGCCGAACCCCGCGACGGCTATCCCCCACACCACCACGCACCACAGCACCGCCAGCCCCTGCCGGCGGACGCCTCCCAGCGGCCCCGAGAACACCGCGGCGATGAACGACCCGGCGGCGACAGCGGCGAGCAGGATGCCCGCCGTCGCCTCGCCGCCGCCGATGATGACCGCACCGATGGCGGGCATCAGGGCGCGCGGCTGGGCCAGGACCATCGCGGCCATGTCCACCAGGAACGTCATGCGGATGTTGGGACGGGTGCGCAGGAACCGGAAGCCTTCGGCCACCGAGCGCAGGCCGGCCTTCCGGACCTCGCCTTCGGGCGGGATGGGCGGCAGCTTGACCACCGCCCAGATGGCCGCCGTGAAGGTGAGGACGTCGAGGGTGTAGGTCCAGCCGAAGCCCACCCCTGCCACCAGCACCCCGGCCGCCAGCGGACCGATGGTCATGCCGAGCCCGAACGTCATCATGGTCAGGGCATTGGCGGCCGGCAGCATCTCACGCCGGACCAGCCGCGGCACGATGGCGCTGCGGGCCGGCTGGTTGAGCCCGGCCGCGGCCGAATGCACCGCGATCACCAAGTACAGCAGCCACACCTGTTCCAACCGGAACCACGCCTGCAGCGCAAACACGGCGGTGCAGGCCCACAACACCAGGCCGGAATAGAGCGCTACCTTGCGCCGGTCGTAGGCATCCACCACCGAGCCGCCGTAGAGGCCCGCCAGCACCAGCGGGATCAGCCCGACGACGCCGACGCCGCCCACCGCCAAGGTCGACCCGGTGAGCTGGTAGACCTCCAGGCTTACAGCCACAGCCGTCAACTGCGCGCCGATCGCGGAGAGCGATGTCCCGATCCACAACCGGCGGAAATCCGGGCTCTCCTTGAGCGGCGCCGTATCGGCGAACAACTTGGGCATGGCGGAGATTCTAGTTGCCCGCAGCACCTTTCCCGGGGGTTCAAGCCCCGGCAGCCGGCGTGGCGGCCCGGCGGCCCGGCGGCCAGCGC
>NZ_JBNHGF010000596.1:0-1213 GCF_059091005.1 Arthrobacter sp. Y3223164 | reverse complement strand
GGTGCTGGCCGGCGCCCTCCTGCTGACCGGGTGCGGCTCCGGCAGTCCGTCCTCCACCGGCGGCGGAACGGAAACCGCAGGGGCGCCGGCAGACGCCAACCTGGACCAGGTGAGCCTGGGCCTGATCCCGATCGCGGACGTGGCGCCGGTTTACCTGGGCATGCAGGAGGGCTACTTCGAGGAGGAAGGCATCCAGCTGTCCATCCAGCTGGCCCAGGGCGGGGCGGCCATCGTTCCGGCGGTCATGACCGGCGAATACCAGTTCGGCTACTCCAACGTCATCTCGCTGCTGATCGCGCGGGACAAGGGGCTGCCGATCACGGTGGTCTCCAACGGCTCCAGCTCCACCAATGAGCCCGGGAAGGATGGGACCGAGGTGGCGGCCATGCCGGACAGCGGCATCGAGAGCGCCGCGGACCTGGTGGGCAAGACCGTCGCCGTCAACGCGCTGAACAACTTCGCCGACGTCACCATCCGGAACTCCGTGGAGCAGGCCGGCGGCGACCCGGACGCCGTCGACTTCGTCGAGATGCCGTACCCCAACATGCCCGCGGCACTGGAGCGCGGCGACGTGGACGCGGCCTGGACCACGGAACCGTTCCGCACGCAGATCCTGGACGCCGGCGGAAAGATCGTGGCCAGCCCGATGACCGACCTCGCCGACGACTTCGATTCGGCCTTCTACTTCGCCTCCGAGCAAACCCTGCAGGAGGACCCCGAGCTCGTTGAGCGCTTCCGCCGGGCGCTGGAGAAGTCTTTCCAGTTCGCCTCGGAGAACGAGGACGAGGTGCGCACGATCATCCAGGATTATGCCAAGGTCACGCCCGAATTGGCCGAGAAGATTGTGATCTCCCGCTGGTATCCGGAGGTCAACATGGAGGGCCTGCAAAAGCTGGGGTCCGCGGCCACCAAGTACGGCGTGCTGAAGAACGAGCCCGACTATGACGCACTGATCGCGGACTGATCCCCGCCCCTCCCACCCGCCACTCCCACCTTCACCCGCACCCGCACCCGAAAGGCACCATGTCCCAGCTCCAGACCGCCCCCGTCTCCGTCTCCGTCGGACCCCTCTCCCCCGCCGACGTCGTCGCCTGAGATTTCAGACCAGAAGGAGCCCATCATGGCTTGGACACGTGACGAGATGGCGGCCATCGCGGCCGCCGAACTGAACGACGGAGACTACGTCAACCTGGGCATCGGCATCCCCACGCTG
>NZ_JBNHGF010000595.1:0-1215 GCF_059091005.1 Arthrobacter sp. Y3223164 | reverse complement strand
CCCTTGCCACGCCGTCGGCATTCCGGCCGACCAGCACCCGCCGGGCCACCGCGGGCCCGCCGGGATAGAAGGCGGACACGTTGCGCCAGGCGTTGGAGTGGGCCTTGCCCATGAAGGCATGCCCCAGCACCGCCACCCCCAGCGGCGGCGACTCCGGATTGGCGGTCATCGTCTTCTCCTTCGTGCTCGTCGGTCGGTGGTGCGGCGGGATGGGCTGCCCTCCGGGCCCGGGCTGCGCCTCGACGCGGGAACGGGTTAGAGGCTGCGCAGGAATGCCAGCCCGTCCTCTGCCAGTTGATCCTGGCTCGGCGCCAGCGGCCGCCAGATCGATGCGGCCGTCGCGATGGCCGCGTTCTCCTCAGTGAAACTCTCGATGTTCAACGGGCCGGCGTAGCCCACGTCGTCCAACGCCTTGACCAGCGCCGGCCAGTCGGTCTGGTCGCCGCCCGGCGCCCCGCGGTCGTTGCCGCACACCTGCAGGTGGACCAGGTGTTCGCCGGCCGCACGGATGGCGGCGGCGCTGGAGCGTTCTTCGATGTTCAGGTGGTAGCTGTCCAGCGCCAACCCCACCCCGTGGCCGAGCAGCGGTCCCAGCGCGTCGAGCGCCTGTTCCACGGTGTTGACCAGCGAGGTCTCGTACCGGTTGAGCGGCTCGATTCCCAGTACGACGCCGGCCGCCTCGGCTTGGGCGGCCAGCGGCGCCAGGTTCTCCCGGAGCTGGCGGTACGCAGTGGCTCGGTCTTCGGCGTCGATCCGCCACACCCGCCCCGTGCTGGCGTAGAACGGACCGCACACCGCCGGCGCGCCGACGTCGTGTGCCAGGTCGATGCAGGCCGCCAGATAGTCCTGGGTTGCCTGCACCGACCCGGCGTCGGCCAGGACCAATTCGCGGCCGGGTGCCATGGCGCCCACGATGTAGGGCAACAGGTGCGTGGCCGCGAGGGCGTCCCGGGCGGTGCCGGCGGTAAAGTCGCCGACGTTCTCCAGCGGCAGTTCGACGCCGTCAAAGCCCATGCCGGCGATCTTCGCCAGCAGTCCGGGCAACTCGGTGTCGCGCAGCGGCGACTGCCACACCCAGGTGTTGACGCCGATCGGCCGGTCCATTGATCCTTCTCCTTTGTCTGCCGCTGCTGGTGGCAGCTCGCTCGTCCAGTTGCCGCCGGACGCCGCGCCGCGGTCCCGCCCGGCTGACCGCCGGGGGGGGGCCGGCGGTCA
>NZ_JBNHGF010000594.1:0-1218 GCF_059091005.1 Arthrobacter sp. Y3223164 | reverse complement strand
GTCGCCGCCTCCGCTGCTGCCGCCGCCGTCGCCTCCGTCGCCGACGCCGCGTCCGCTGCTGCCGCCGTCCTTGGCCGGCGGGTACATGCCGATCATCGACACGTAGCCGCCGAGCGGGATGGCCTTCACGCCGTATTCGGTTTCGCCGCGCCGGCGGGAGAAGAGGGTCTTGCCGAAGCCGACCATGTACTGGGTGACCCGCACCTTGAACAGCTTGGCGGGCAGCAGGTGGCCCACCTCGTGCAGGGCGATGGACACGGCGATGCCGACGGCCACGAAGAGGACGCCGAGAATGAAAAGCAGAATGGTCACAACATAGCCAAACGTTCGTGGGCCCGCGAGCGTGCCCAGTCCTCTGCGGCCAGCACTGCGGCCACGGTCAGTTCACCGGACGGCGCGTGCTCGTCCACCACGGCAGCGACCGTCTCCACGATCTCGTCGAAGCGGATCCGGCCGTCGTGGAAGGCGTCCACGGCTTCTTCGTTGGCCGCGTTGTACACGGCCATGAAGGTCCCGCCGCGCCCGGCCGCCTCCTTGGCCAGTCGCACCGCGCCGAAGACCTCCTCGTCCAGCGGCTCGAAGGTCCAGCTGGTGGCACGGCTCCAGTCACACGGCTGCGCGGCGCCCGGTACCCGCTCCGGCCAGCCCATGCCGAGGGCGATCGGCAGGCGCATGTCCGGCGGCGACGCCTGCGCGATGGTGGATCCGTCGGTGAACTGCACCATCGAGTGCACCACCGACTGCGGGTGCACCACCACGTCGATCCGCTCCAGCGGGACGTCGAAGAGCAGGTGGGCTTCGATGACTTCCAGCGCCTTGTTCACCATCGTCGCCGAGTTGGTGGTGACCATCCGGCCCATGTCCCAGGTGGGGTGGGCCAGCGCCTGTGCCGGAGTGACGTCGCGCAGCTGTTCCTTACTGAAGCCGCGGAACGGCCCGCCGGAAGCGGTGACGATCAGCCGGTCCACTTCGGCGGCCGTGCCCGACCGGAGCGCCTGGGCCAGCGCCGAGTGTTCCGAATCCACCGGCACGATCTGCCCGGGCCGCGCGGCCTGCTTGACCAGGGGCCCGCCGGCAATCAGGGACTCCTTGTTGGCCAGTGCCAGCAAGTGGCCCGCACCGAGCGCGGCCAGCGTGGGGGCCAGGCCGATGGACCCGGTAATGCCGTTAAGCACGACGTCGGCGACCGGCCACGCGGCGATCCTCGCCGCGGCGTCA
>NZ_JBNHGF010000593.1:0-1228 GCF_059091005.1 Arthrobacter sp. Y3223164 | reverse complement strand
CAGCGGCCGGCTTGCGCGCCAGCAGCCAGACCGCCCCGCCGCTGAGCAGCAGGAACAGCCCGCCGGCCAGTGCCATCACGGTGCGGTCGGGTTCCTGCCAGAAGATAGTGGTGGCGCCAAAGGCGGCGGCCACCAGGGCGCGGATCAGGACCGGCTGCCAGAATACGGCCGCTTGGGTAGTACTCGGGATCGTCACGGTTCAAGCCTAGTGTGCCCCGGTGACCATCCACGCATCGTTGCGGACCCGCCAGCCGAGCGTGACCGCGCGGGCCGCGGTGTAGCCGAGCCCGAAGGCCGCCCACAGCCAGACGAGTCCCGCCGTGCCGGTCAGCCCGGCCGTGGCCACCCACACCAGCAGCGGCGCGTACGCCAGCAGATTCACCACGCCGGCAATGGCCAGGTAGCGCGCGTCGCCGGCGCCGATCAGCACGCCGTCGAGGACGAAGACGAGGCCGCAGATCGGCTGGCTCAGGGCCAGCAGCCAGATCGCGGCCGTAAACGCCTGGTGGACGGCCGGGTCGGAGGTGAAGACCCAGCCGAGCACCGGCGCCACCGCCGCCAGCAGCAGGCCGGTCACCACGCCGAATCCCACTCCCCAAACGATCATCCGGCGGGTCAGCGAGTGTGCCAGCGCCTTGTTCGAGGCCCCGAGTTCCTTCCCGATCAGGGCCTGCGCGGCGATGGCGATGGCGTCCAGCGCGAAGGCCAGGAAACTGTACATCGTCATCACCAACTGGTGGCCGGCCAGGCTCACCGGTCCCTGCGAGGTGGCCACAAAGACCGTCGCGAGCAAGGCAATCCGCATGCTCAGGGTCCGGAGCATCAGCCAGGAGCCCACGTGCGTGGTGGCCTTCAGGCCGACCCAGGTGGGCCGCAGCCGCACGCTGTGCCTGACGGCTCCGCGGTAGACGATGACGAGGTAGACCGCCGCCATGGCCCACTGGACCAGGCTGGTGCCCATGGCGGACCCGGCCACCGAGAGCCCCATCCCATAGACCAACAGGAAGTTTAGGCCGATGTTGGCCAGGAAGCCGATGCCGGCGACCAGCAGCGGGGTCTTGGTGTCCTGCAAGCCGCGCAACACCCCGGTGGCCGCCAGCACGATCAGCATGCCCGGCAGGCCGGGCATCGACCAGCGCAGGTAGTCCACCGCGAACCCCTGCACCTGCCCGCTGGCCCCCATGGCCGCGGTCAGGTCCGGGGCGAAAGCCCAGCCCGCGGCGGCCAG
>NZ_JBNHGF010000592.1:0-1249 GCF_059091005.1 Arthrobacter sp. Y3223164 | reverse complement strand
GGAAGGCGCTGGCCCGCGGCGGCCTACCCGGGTGGCTGGACTTGGTGCGTCGGTCCCTGACGGCGGGCTGATGCCACATAGGGCTCTCCGGCCAGCGGCATGGCGGGGCGGCAGCGGAAGGAACAGGGGCGGCTCCCGCCCGCGGCATGGCGGGCGGCAGCGGTGAAGCAGCTGCTCAGGCCCCGCGGTTCTTTTCCCGCATGGCGCGCAGGGCCTCGCGGTTGTCCTGCTTCTCGCGCAGCGTCTGGCGCTTGTCGTAGTCCTTTTTGCCGCGGCCCACGCCGATCTCCACCTTGGCCAGGCCGTCGTTGAAGTACAGCTGCAGCGGAACAATCGTGTAGCCCGACTCCCTGGTCTGGCGGGAAATCTTTTCCAGCTCGGCCCGGTGCAGCAAGAGCTTCCGCCGGCGCCGGGCGGCATGGTTGGTCCAGCTGCCGTTGAGGTATTCCGGGATGTAGACGGATTCCAGGTACAGCTCATCGTTGTAGAAGATGGCGAAGCCGTCCACCAGCGAAGCGCGGCCCTCGCGCAGAGACTTCACCTCGGTCCCCATCAAGACCATGCCGGCCTCGTAGGTGTCCATGATGTGGTAGTCGTGCCGGGCCTTTCGATTGGTGGCCACTACCTTTCGGCCACTTTCTCTGGGCACGGGATACTCCTTCGTCGTCGGAACGTTCCATTATAGCGGCGCCACGGCAGGAGCGCCGCCGCGGTGTTACCGCCGGATTAGCCGCAGCGGCGTCACGGCCGGATAAGCCGCAGCGCGCCGGGTGCCGCCGGCGAAACCTAGAGCAGGTTCATCGGATTGACGAAGCTGCCGTTGACGATGGTTTCGAAGTGCAGGTGGCAGCCGGTGGAGTTGCCGGTGCTGCCCACATAGCCGATCAGCTGGCCGCGGCCGACGCTCTGGCCGGCGTACACCACGTAGCGGGTCATGTGGTAGAAGTTGGTGTCCAGCGCGTTGCCGCCGACCACGCCGTGGCTCATCGTCACGCTGTTGCCGCCGCCCCAGACCGTGCTGTCCGCGCGCGCCACGGTGCCCGCCGCCGGCGCGTAGATCGGCGTGCCGCAGGCGGAACCGTAGTCGATCCCGCTGTGCATGTAGCCGCCGGTGCCGTAGAAGTCCATGGTGCCCGCCGGAGTGGGCCGCCAGCCGTAGCCGGACGTGATGGGCCCGTTCACCGGGTTGATCAAGCCAAAGGACGACGGCGCCTGGCTGGCCGGCGGGGGCGGCGGCACCCTCGGGACC
>NZ_JBNHGF010000591.1:0-1251 GCF_059091005.1 Arthrobacter sp. Y3223164 | reverse complement strand
CGTCCAGCAAAGCCTGCCGCGCACCGGCCCCGCGCCGGGACCGTCCGCCGGTGGGCAGATCCATCTCGACGTCGACATAGCCGGCCGCCGACAGCACCGCCTGGCGTGCGGACGCGGAGAGCGGAGCGCGTCCCAGATTGGTGTGGACGATGACGCCGGTGGCGTTCAGCACCGGCCGCAACGAGCTGGCCGTGCGGGAAGCCACCGCGGTCAGAACCGTCGCCTCGACGTCTTCCGGGGCAAGGTCGCCGCGACGCGCCTGGTCCTGCACGTCCCGGACGGTGGAACGGATGACGTCGTCGCCGAGGCGCACGCGTGCGTGGAGAAGTTCCGGGTGGGCGAGCAGCTGGTCGGTGCGCGGAATGTGCCGGCGCGGGTCGTTCTGGCCCACGGCCCTCCTTCCGGGTCACCTTCAGCTGTGCAGCTGGCGGAAGCGGACGGGAATCGAACCCGCCAGGCCGAGGTACTCGGCCTCACCGGTTTTGAAGACCGGGGGGCCCACCAGGACCCGGACGCCTCCACGAGCATGGTAACACCGGCCCGCCGCTCCTATGCTGTGACCATGAACGGGATCACCGGCGTCGCAGAAGAGTCCGCAGCAGCAGTCCGGCTCACGGGATACGCACACGGCGGAGGGTGCGCCTGCAAGATTCCGCCCGGCGAGCTCGAGGACGTGGTCCGCGGCCTGACCGGCCAAACCAACCCCGACGTCCTGGTGGGGCTCGACGACGGCGACGACGCCTCCGCCGTTCGGGTCGGCGGGGACCTCGCGGTGCTCTCGACGGCAGACTTCTTCCCTCCCGTGGTCGACGACGCGTATGACTGGGGCCGGATCGCGGCGGCGAACGCCCTCTCGGACATCTATGCCATGGGCGGCCGCCCGGTCAGCGCGATCAACCTGGTCGGCTGGCCCCGGGACGTCCTGCCGATGGAACTGCTGACCGAAGTGCTGCGGGGCGGGCTCGCCGTGGCGTCCGGGGCGGGCTGTCCGGTGACGGGCGGGCACTCGGTGGACGACCCGGAACCGAAGTACGGGATGGCGGTGACCGGCATCGCCGACCCCGGCAAGCTGATGCGCAACGACGCGGCCCGGCCCGGTCTGCCCCTCACGCTCACCAAGCCGATCGGCCTCGGTCTGCTCAACAACCGGCACAAGAGGACCGGGGAGGTCTTCGACGAGGCGGTGGCGGTGATGACGCAGCTGAACCGGGAGGCCGCGGACGCGGCGGTGCGCGGCGGCGTCCGCGCGGC
>NZ_JBNHGF010000590.1:0-1256 GCF_059091005.1 Arthrobacter sp. Y3223164 | reverse complement strand
GAAGCGGCCCGGCTGCTGAAGGACCCGGACGAGGCCGCTGCGCGCGGAGCAGTCGCGCGCGAGGCGGCGCTGCGGAACTACGGGCTGCAGGCATTCCTGGACAACTGGGACAGCCTGCTGGCAGAGACCACCACGGGCGCCGGACGGGTCATTGCCGCCAACGAGAGGAGAGAGCCGTGAGGATATCGATGGTTTCCGAACATGCCAGCCCGCTGGCGGCGCTGGGTGGTGTGGACGCCGGCGGCCAGAACGTGCATGTAGCGGCCCTCTCCGCCGCCCTCGCCCGGCGGGGGCACAGCGTGAGCGTCTACACCCGCCGCGACGATCCGATGCTTCCCGCCCGCGTCACGATGCGGCCGGGAGTGGAAGTGGTCCACGTCAACGCCGGACCGCCCGAACCGGTCGCCAAGGATGAGCTGCTGCCCTACATGGGCCCGCTGGCCGACGGGATCAGCGCCGACTGGGCGGACAGCCCGCCGGATCTCGTACACGCGCACTTCTGGATGTCGGGGGTGGCGGCCCTCGACGCCGCGCGCCGCCCGGGAAGCCCCCAGGTGCCGGTGCTGCAGACCTTCCACGCGCTCGGCACCGTGAAACGGCGGCACCAGGGCGCGCAGGACACCAGCCCGGCCGAACGGGCCTGGCTGGAACCGTCCGTCGGCCGCAGCGTGGACCGGATCATCGCGACGTGCTCGGACGAAGTGTTCGAACTGGCGGCCATGGACATCCCGCGCGGCAATATTTCCATTGCCCCCTGCGGCGTGGACCTGGGACTTTTCAAGGCCGACGGGGAGGTCGAACCGCGCGGCCGCACCCACCGCATCGTCACGCTGGGCCGCCTGGTTCCGCGCAAGGGCATCGACCTGGCCGTCCAGTCCCTGCGGTTGCTCAAGGACCGGGGACTGGACGACGTCGAACTGATCGTGGTCGGCGGCGCCTCCGGTGCCACCGGGCTGGCGGCCGACCCCGAGGCCCAGCGGCTGCGAGGCCTCGCCCGTGAGCTCGGCGTGGAAGACCAACTGGTGCTGCGCGGCCAGTTGCCCCGGGAAGAAATCCCTGCGGTGCTGCGCAGCGCCGACGTCGTCGTCTGCGCGCCGTGGTACGAACCGTTTGGGATTGTTCCGCTGGAAGCAATGGCGTGCGGCGTTCCGGTGGTCGCGGCCTCGGTCGGCGGGCTGATCGACACCGTGGTGGACCGCAAGACCGGCCTGCACGTGCCGCCGCGGGACCCGGAGGCGGTGGCCGAAGCCGTGGCC
>NZ_JBNHGF010000589.1:0-1258 GCF_059091005.1 Arthrobacter sp. Y3223164 | reverse complement strand
CCGCGTGCCGGCCGGCCTCGCCGATCAGCGCGGTTTTTTGCTGCCCAGCGCCACGAGCGACAGCACAATCCCCGCCCCGCACACCAGCGTGGCCAGGTACGCCAGGCCCACGCCGTCCTCGCCGCCCATGCCCAGCGTCAGGCTGAGCGGAAGCCAGAGCACCGCCCAGCCGAGCACTGCGAACAACGGCGCATACCGCTCCCCGCGCGCCGTCCACCGGTAGGCAAAAACCGCGAGGACAAAGACGGCGATGGCTCCGGCCAGGGCGAAGCCCGCCAACGTTCCGCCGCCCTCCGGGTCGTGCCGTGAGCCCAGCGAGAAGGCCGTCATGGTGTCGATGGCCACGACGATGACGCCCACGGCGATGGCGAACTGCAGGACGTTGCCGGCCTGGATCAGCAACATCCGCCGCACATCGGGCCTCATGCCGTTTTCCTCCCGTCGCTCCGCCCGCTCGGGGCGCCCTCTCCTGCCACCCTATATAAGGCACAGGGCGATATCAGGCCCAGGGCGCGCCGCCCAGCGGGCGTCGCCTTCAGGACCGGCCTGCCGCATACACGGTGGCCCGGTTGGACAGGGCAGTGCCCCGGCGGAAACTTCCACCGGGGCACCGGCCGGCGCCCTCGCGGGCAGGTGTTACCAGCGGACCTTTTTCTCGGGCGGACCCTGCCGGCCGCTGGCGTGCTTCGGCTTGTGGCTGTTGCCGATGCTGTGCCAGCCGGCCAGGTCGCCGGCGTTGACCGCACGGCGGGAAGCCAGCCTCGCCTGTTGGTCCTCGGTCAGTTTGGCCGCGGCGGCCGGAGCGAGGTGGATGGTTGGTTCACGGGATTCGGCGGGTTTTGGTGCCCGCGGATCGATGTCAGTCATGGCTCTCCTTCGGTATTTTCAGGAGCCTGCCGGGAACTGGTCCGCCGCACCGGTCGTCAAGACGGGACGCCACAACACCCGGAGCATCATCCGGGCGTGAGCGGGGGTGGGATCAGGGAACCACTCGCGAGGTACAGCCTCAGCAAGCCTTGTTTGGTTGTCGGCTTGACCGGTCCAAGACCTGGTTACTCGAAAATCAGAATTCCCATGGCGCACAGCCTAACAGCGCCGCCGGGCATCCGGTAGATTCAAGCAAAGGCCGGCGAGAAGGGGGACCATGTCCGCATCACAGTTCGACCAGCGGTACGACTCGATCTACCAGCGCGGCGGCGAAACGGCTGGCATCCCAACGACCGGCACCCCGCGGACCGCGGCGGCCCGGCCGGCGGCG
>NZ_JBNHGF010000588.1:0-1259 GCF_059091005.1 Arthrobacter sp. Y3223164 | reverse complement strand
GGGCGAAGGCGAGCATCGAAAGCGCCGCGAGCATCGCCGCCCAGAGATCCCAGTTGATCGTCCCGGCGAGCACGATGCCCGGTGCCAGCGCCACCATCGCCGCGTCCCAGGGCCGCCGGTGGCTCATCCGCGCCGTCGCGATGACGGTGACCAGCCAGACCACGGCCACCAGGGTGGCGTTGATATCGAAATAGGCCAGGGCCCGCTCCGGAGACGTGCCCTCGCCGGGAACCAGCCACGCCGTGGCCCCGGCCACCAGTCCCAGCAGCACGGGGTACTCGAAGGAGCTTCCCGCGGTGACGAACGGCATCACGCCGCCGGCAAGCCCGCGGGACTCGAAGAGCACCGGCCAGTCCGAGTAGCAGCCCATGTAGAAATAGTCCGGCAGCTCCCACCCGGCCAGCCGGCACGGCGTCTTGACCAGGACGGAAAGCAGCGCCGCGAGCGTGGTCAAGATGATCAGCACCCGCTCCACGGTGAAAAATCCGGGCGACACCAGGCCCGGGGCGCTGTGCCGGCCCAACGGACCGCCCACCATTTCGGTGAACTGCTTCAGGAACGGGTCGTTGCGGCTGGGCACCACGATGCGCAGCGGCGTGCGGCGCGAAGAGCGGGACCCGGGCATGGTCCAAGACTACTGTCGGCGGCCCACAGGCCACAGATCCGGGGCCGGCGGCAGGTTACCCGTTTCGTCCGCTGCTGCACGCCTTCCCGTAACCTGGTCCACCCCGGGCCGTTACCGGTGCTTCCTACCGTGGCTCCAATGAGTTACAACGATCCCCGGGAAGTCCTGGTCGTCATCCCGGCCCGCGGCGGTTCCAAGGGAATCCCGTTCAAGAACCTGACGCCCGTGGCCGGCCGGAGCCTGGTGGCCCGCGCCATCGACAGTGCGTTGGCAGCCCCGTCGGTGACCGACGTCGTCGTCAGCACAGACCATCCCGACATCGCGGCCGAAGCCGAACGCTGCGGCGCCCGCGTCGTCATCCGCCCCGCGGAGCTCTCCGGAGACACCGCCAGCAGCGAATCCGCCGTGCTCCACGTGCTCTCCACGCTGCCCCGGCAGCCAGCGGTCACCGTCCTGCTGCAGTGCACCTCGCCCTTCATCGAGCCGGAGCACCTGGACCGGGCCGTCCTTCACGTGCTGGAGGACCGGGCCGACGTCGCCTTCTCCGTCACCGAGAGCCACGCGTTCCATTGGTCGCTTGACGACGACGGCGCCGTCACCGCCGTCGGGCACCGCGCCGACGTGCGGCCCCGCC
>NZ_JBNHGF010000587.1:0-1262 GCF_059091005.1 Arthrobacter sp. Y3223164 | reverse complement strand
AGTACGTGCGGCCGGGCTGGCAGCGGGCCCGGGGCGCCGCCGAGCGCCACCTGCGGCCCGTGCTGGAAACGGTGAGCCCGCTGGGCTGGGTGGTTGCCGGCAGCACGGTCCTGCTGTTGGTGCCCGGGATGGCCTTCGGCTGGCAGGAAGCCAAGATCGCGGCACTCACGGGACTGTTTCTGCTGTTGCTGGCGATAGGTTTTGTGTTGGGCCGTTCCTCGTATGGCGTGGAACTGGACCTGGCCCGCACCCGGGTCGCGGTCGGCGACCAGGCCGTGGGGAGCATAGCGGTGACGAATACCGCGGACAAACCCCTGCTGCCGGCGGCGCTGGAGCTGCCGGTCGGAGCGGCCACCGCCGTGTTCCAGTTGCCGCGCATGAAGGCCGGCCAAGTGCACGAGGACCTGTTCACCATCCCGACGCAGCGCCGCGCCGTCATCGTGGTGGGCCCGGTCCGTTCGGTGCGCCAGGATCCTCTGGGCCTGCTCCGCCGCCAGATGATGTGGACGGAACCGACCGACCTGTTCGTCCATCCGCGCACCACCGCGCTGGGCAGTTCGGCCGCCGGGTTCATCCGCGACCTCGAGGGCCTGCCCACCAAGGAACTGGCCAGCGCCGACGTCTCCTTCCACGCGCTGCGCGATTACGTCCCCGGCGACGACCGCCGCTACATCCACTGGAAAACCACGGCGCGCACCAACACGCTGATGGTGCGCCAGTTCGAGGAAACCCGCCGCGCGCATCTCGCCGTCGCGGTCTCGACGAACACCGAGGAATACGGTTCGGAGGAAGACTTCGAACTGGCGGTCTCCGTCGGCGCTTCGATCGGGCTGCAGGCCATCCGGGAGGAGCGCAACCTGAGCGTCCTGACCCAGCGGGGCCCGCTGCGCAGCGAAACCGGCCGCATCCTGCTCGATGAAATGACCCGGATCGAGGGCAAACCGCAGCGCTCCACCGCGGTGGAACTGGCCCGCAGTACCGCCGACGCGGTTCCGAATGCGTCCGTCATGTTCCTGGTCGTCGGTGATCACGTGTCCGCCACGCAGCTGCGCCAGGCATCGTCGGCCGTTCCGGTTGGCATCCGTGCGTTCGCCATCCGCTGCGGCGGCGGCCTCCAGGCCGCCCGGGCGACCATCGGCGACCTGTCCGTGCTGTCCCTGTCCACCCTGGACGACCTGGCCCTCGTGTTGCGGAAGGCCGCCGCATGAGCGGCAGCGCCAACGCTCCGTCTCCGGGGCAGCAACCCGGGCGGGTGCGCGGCC
>NZ_JBNHGF010000586.1:0-1270 GCF_059091005.1 Arthrobacter sp. Y3223164 | reverse complement strand
GCAATGCCGCCGGCCTCAACGACGGCGCCACGGTCTCGCTGCTGGCCTCTGCGGAGGCCGCCGGCGAGCTTGGCCTGCCGGTGAAGATGCGCCTGGTCTCCTACGCCTTCGCCGGCGTCGAGCCCGAGGTCATGGGCATCGGGCCCGTCCCGGCCACCGAGAAGGCCCTGAAGATGGCGGGACTGGACATCGCGGACATCGGCTTGTTCGAAATCAACGAGGCCTTCGCCGTACAGGTGCTGTCCTTTTTGGACTACTACGGAATTGCCGATGACGATCCCCGCGTCAACCGCTACGGCGGGGCCATCGCCGTCGGCCATCCCCTGGCCGCCTCCGGCGTGCGTCTCATGACCCAGCTGGCCCGCCAGTTCGCGGACGACCCGTCGGTGCGCTACGGACTGACCACGATGTGCATCGGACTGGGCATGGGGGGAACGGTGATCTGGGAAAACCCGCACCATGCAGATTATTCGGGCAGCACCGCCGATGCGGCCGCCGCAATTGTCGGAACCGCCGCCCCCGCGGCAGCACAGGCACGAGAGGACCACGCATGAACGCCGAGTACACGGCCCTGGCCGCGAAGTTCCCGGACGAGACCGTCACCCATTCCTACGTGCAGGATGTGGAACTACCCGGTGCCGGCACCCTGGCGCTGCTAACCCTGGACAACGACCTGGACCACCGTAAGCCGACCACCCTGGGCCCCAACAGCCTGGTGGAACTCGGCACGGCACTCGAAGGGCTCAAGGCGCGGGCCGCGGCGGGCAGGATCTCCGCCGTCGCCATCACCGGCAAGCCGTACTACCTGGTGGCCGGGGCCGACTTGAGCGCCGTGGGCAGGCTCACCGGCCCCGAAGACGGACGGACCATGGCCAGGCTGGGCCACGATGCCTATGCCACGCTCGCCTCCCTGGGCGTCCCGACGTTCGCCTTCATCAACGGAGCGGCGATGGGCGGCGGGCTGGAAATCGCGCTCGCCGCCGACTACCGCACCATCTCCACCGGCGCCGGCGCCATCTCGCTGCCAGAAGCCTTCTTGGGCCTGATCCCCGGCTGGGGCGGGGTCTACCGGCTCCCGCGGCTGATCGGCCCGGCGAATGCCGTCAAGGTCATGGTCGAGAACCCACTGAGCAACAACAAGGCGCTCGACGGCGCGGCCGCCTACCGGCTGGGCATCGCCGACGTCCTCTTCGAACCGGCCGATTGCCTGGAGCAGTCGCTGGCCTGGGCCACGCGAATCCTCACCGACGACGACGCCCGCCGGCTGGTC
>NZ_JBNHGF010000585.1:0-1272 GCF_059091005.1 Arthrobacter sp. Y3223164 | reverse complement strand
GCGGACCGGAACGACGCGCCCGCCGCCAGTTCGCACGTGGTCGCGTCGCCGGTCCACGAGCACCGCTATGTGGCGCAGCGGATCCTGGAAGCCAGGCTGTTCGAGGGCTACCGGCTCAGCGAGATGGCCGTGATCGTCCGCACCGGCGGCCAGCTCTCGGCCCTCGCCCGCTACCTCACCGGCCAGGACATCGCGGTCAAGGTCCCGGTTGCCGAAAGCGCGGTGCGCGACGAGGCCGCGGTCCGGCCGCTGCTGGACGCGTTGGCCGTGGCCCTGGAGCCGGAACTACTCACCCCCGACGCTGCCGTCGCCCTCCTGACCTCCAGGATCGGCGGCGCGACGGCGATCGACCTGCGCCGCCTGCGCCAGGCACTGAGGCGCGAAGAGCTGCTCGGCGGCGGGGGCCGGTCCAGCGATTCCCTGCTCGTGGAAGCGATCGGCGACCCCGTGTTCCTCGGCACGCTCGGAAGGGAAGGCGGATCCGCCAGGAGGATCGCGCGGATGCTCAAGGCCGGTCGGGACGCGGCGGCCGAGCCGGGGGCCAACGCCGAGACGGTGCTGTGGGCACTGTGGTCCGCCACCGGGCTCTCCGATCGCTGGGCGGCACAGGCACTGCAAGGCGGCCCGGTCGGCGTGCGGGCCGACCGGGACCTCGACGCCATGATGGCGCTGTTCCAGACCGCCGAGCGGTATGTGGACCAACTCCCCGGCTCGAGCCCGCGGCAGTTCCTGGAATACCTGTTGAACCAGGAACTGCCGATGGACAACCTCGCGCCGCGCGCCCAGGTGCGGGAAGCCGTGGAACTGCTCACGCCCGCCTCGGCGGCGGGCCGGGGCTGGCCGCTGGTCATCGTGGCGGGCGTCCAGGAGGGGGTGTGGCCGAACACCAGGCTGCGTGGCGAACTGCTGGGCAGCACGGAGTTCGTGGAGGTTTTGGAGCGCGGCGTCGAGGAGGCCCGGCGGATCGACGCGGTGACCCGGCTGCGGGAAATCCGGTACGACGAATTGCGCAGTTTCTCCACGGCCATTTCGCGCGCCGAACGCCGGCTGATCTGCACGGCGGTGCAGTCCGAAGACGCCCAGCCGTCCCAGTTCCTCGATCTGGTTGAGCCCTGGCTGGATCCGGAAACCCCCCGTCCGGCGACCGAAGTCCTCCGCCCGCGAACCGTGCGTGCCTTGGCAGCGGAACTCCGGCAGGCCGCCCAGCAAGCCTCGACCCGTCCGGAAGAGGCGGCGGATGCGGCCGCCGTGCTCGCCATGCTGGCGGCCAGC
>NZ_JBNHGF010000584.1:0-1283 GCF_059091005.1 Arthrobacter sp. Y3223164 | reverse complement strand
GCGTTCCGCACCGCGGCCTCCAGCGCTGCGCTGTCCGCGCAGCAAGCCAGCGGCTGCTGTTTGCCGTCGGCGTCGACCGGGATCCAGAGCCTGGCCTCCGGCCGGCCGACGGCGTGGCGCAGCAGCAATTCCGGCAGCCCGGCCAGCATCGGCATGTCGCAGGCGAAGAGCAGCGTGAACGGCGCCCGCGCTGAGGCCCCGCCGTCGTCGTCCCGTAACAGCGCCTGGACGGAGGCACCGCCGTCGTCGTCCCGTAACAGCGCTTGAATCCCCGCCGCGATGCCCGCTGCCGGGCCGGAGAACGGCGGGTCCTCCCGGGTGAGCGTCAGCCGCAGCGGCTGCGGGACCAGGGTGCGGCGGAAAGCTTCCACTTCCTCGGACAGGTCGTCGGGGCCGACGACGGAGATCCGCCGGGCCCCCCGGACGGCCTCCAGCGTGCGGCGCAACAGGGTGGACCCCTCGAGCCGCAACAGTGCCTTGGGGCTGCCGCCCAGGCGCGAGGACCGGCCGCCGGCCAGCACGACGGCGTCGAAAAGCGGAGCGGTCACGCGGCGGTATGGGTGTCGAGGAACTGGCTCCAGGCCGGGGCTGGACGGTCCAGGTCGCGGATCCGCCAGCGGGCGCCGCTGGGCGGCCGGGGCGTGAAGCGCAGGCTCCAGCCCATCTGGGCCAGCGTGCGGTCGCCCTTGGCGTTGTTGCAGCGCAGGCAGCAAGCCACCAGATTCTCCCAACTGTCTTCTCCCCCGCGGGACCGGGGCTTGACGTGGTCCACCGTGGTGGCTGTCTTCCCGCAGTAGGCGCAGAGGTGGTTGTCGCGGCGCAGGACGCCGCGGCGGGTCACCGCGGTGTCCTTGTTGTACGGCATCTTAATGTAGCGGTTGAGCAGGATGACCGAGGGGCGGCCCAGTATGTCGTTGGGGCCGACGACGGGGTCCCCGTCTTCGGCGATCACGCTGGCTTTGCCGGTGAGCACAAGAAGCAGCGCCCGGCGGAAGGTGACAACCGCCAGGGGTTCGTAACCAGCATTCAGAACGAGTGTGCGCATGCACATTCCTCTAGGTCTGGCCAACCCGACCGGTGCTTCAGATCCCGGTCCGGGACTGGATTTTCTGCACTGACAGTCAAAGAGTATGACGGCGAGTGCGTTCCGCGCTAACTTTTTCACCGCCCGTGGGCCATAGGAATGATGCCGCGGGCGGTCCGGTGGCGCGGCGACGGACACCCGCGGGGCCCACCTTGGGCCGTGGCGAGACCGGTCCGCGCAGGCGCCTAACCTCCTGACA
>NZ_JBNHGF010000583.1:0-1287 GCF_059091005.1 Arthrobacter sp. Y3223164 | reverse complement strand
CCACGCGTTGGCTCGGCAGGCCTTCGCTGGCCCGCCGCTTGCGCCGGCGCAGCTTCAGCCAGGCGATCAGCAACAGCGGCAGCAGCAATACCGCCAGCGGGAGGGCGGCCAGGCCCACGGCCGCGAAGAGCCAGCCCCACTGGTCCCAGAACGATTTCTCCTGCTGCTCGGCGTCCTGCGGCTCCGGGGCGGTGTCCGGCGGAAGCTCGGCCGGTTCCTGCGGCGGAGGGGGCGGCTGCAGGACCTGCGGCTTGGGCGTCGACTTCGGCTCCTGCTGCGGCGGCGTCGGCTCGTTGTCCTCGTCCGGCGTCGGATCGAAGGCGACCCAGCCGGCATGCTCAAACGCCACCTCCACCCAGGCGTGCACGTCTTCGCCCTTGATCTGAACTGCTTCCCCGGCGGACGGGCCTTCCTTCGGATCCGGGTAGAAGCCCATCACCACCCGGGCCGGGATGCCCAGGTGCCGGGCCATCAACGCCATGGCGACGGCGTACTGCTCGTCGTCGCCAATCATCTGGTCGGCATCCAGCAACTGGATCATCCGCCCCGCATGGTGGCCGGAGAGGCTGCGCGCTTCGTCTTCCTTGCCGTTGCTGAAGAAGCCGTTCTCGTGCAGGTTCCGTTCCAGTTGGCGCACCTGTTCGATCGGCACCGTCGCTTCGCCGACAAATTCGTTCGCCTTGGCCGCGACGATGTCCGGCACCCTGGCCGGTTTCGGCAGCCGGACGGAGGCGAAGTCATACTGTGCCAGCTGGGCGTCCTCCAGCCGGCCGGGGAACGTGGTCTCCACCGAGTAGCTGTCTCCGGCCAGCAGGTACCGGGTGGTCAGCGCCGTCTGGGAGTCGTCGTTGTAGAACAGCGAGCCGCCCAGCTCGGCCGCCCGCTCGCCCTCGAACGCCAGCCCCTCGATGTGCCCGCCCGCGGGAAGCCAGACGCCGCTGTAGTCCCCGATCCGGATGTCGAGCCGCGCGGTGCCGCCGGACGCCGGGCCGAGCGAACCGGCGTCGCCGACGGGTTTGAAATTGCCCCCGCTTTCGGGGTTGACGTTGTAGACCGTGCCGTCGAAGGTATCCAGCGCCGCCAACCGCACCCGCTGGCCCTCGGGCAGCCCCGCGACGGTGAAGAGCGTCTCCTCGGCCCGGTCCTTCACGTAGCTCCGGAAATCCATCAGCGGGCTCGGATAGTCGTAGAGATTGACCGGGGGAACGACGACGTCGCGCAGCACCTCGCGATCGCCCCGCGCCGTGAGTGCCGGGCCGACCAGCGCCGTGAGCGCCACCGCCGACG
>NZ_JBNHGF010000582.1:0-1287 GCF_059091005.1 Arthrobacter sp. Y3223164 | reverse complement strand
GGGGCTATGCGCGTTCGCCGCGGGCCTGCCGGGACGGGCCGCGGCCTGCGGTCCGCTCCCGGCATCCTGCGGATACGTTCCGCGGCCGCTGTCTTGGTAGGTTGTTCACTTACCGCATGAAGCTACCGCAGGAGAGCCAGGAGCATGGGCATGCATTGGGATCGGTTGGATGAGCAACTGCGCCCGCAGGTGGAAGCCAGCACGGCGCACTACGAGCGGGTTCGCCCGGCGTTGGAAACGGTCACCTCGCAGCTGCAGTCGGACATCCGCAACATCTTCCGCACCGCCGAACTCACGCCGCTGTTCGTCACGGCCCGGACCAAGAGCGTGGAGTCTTTCCGCGACAAGGCGTCGCGGATGCTCCAGCCGGCCGAACCCGGCGGCGCCCCGGCGCTGGAATTCCCCGATCCGCTGCGCGAAATCCAGGATCTGGTGGGCGTGCGGGTGATCGTCAGCCTGCCGCACCAGATCCGGCAGGCCGCAGCGTTGATCAAGCGCCAGCGCAGCGACTTCGACTGCCGTGCCGACCGGGAGAAGGATATCGGCTCGATCGAGTCAGGCACCTATGGGTACGCCAGCCGACACCTGATCCTGCGCACGCTGCAGAACAACGCGGTGAAGGCGTACCAGCAGGCCCTGGGTGAACCTGCCCGCGCCACCGGCAGCTACCTCTTCGAAGTACAAATCCGTACGATCCTTTCGCACGCCTGGTCGGAATTGGAGCACGATATCCGCTTCAAGTCCGCTGACCCGCGTGCCTGGAGCCCCTATTTCGACCGCCAGTTCACGGCCACGGCCGCCATGCTGGAAGCGGTCGAATCGGCCTTCGCCGAACTCCACGATCGCTACGAAACCGTCACCGGCTACTGGGACGAAGAGGGCGAAGGCGCCGCGCCGCTGACCCCCCGCCGGGTCCGCGAGGTCTGGCAGACCCTGCTGCCGCACGTGGACCGCAAGTCCGACGACGACTGGGGCTGGGCGGCGGAGCTGCTGGCGGCGCACGGCCTGAAGACCACGACCGAGCTGGCGGCCTTGCTGAATCCGGAAACCATCACGGATGTCCGCGCCGCCCTGGAACACCGCTACTCCCCCGGACCGGACCGCCTGCTGGACGATCTGCTGCTGTGGCGCTTCGGCCGCCGCCACATCGAGCTCACCGCCGGCGAGGACGAGCACCGGCGCGAGTCGCTGCAGCGCCGGTTCCGGCAGCTGGAGACCTACCGCCAGGGCATGTAGGCGGCCGCCCGACAGGTCGCTTGCCCGTTCACCCGGCCGGCGCTGCGGGGC
>NZ_JBNHGF010000581.1:0-1294 GCF_059091005.1 Arthrobacter sp. Y3223164 | reverse complement strand
CCGCCAGAACGGGCTTGGGCGGGCGGAGTGCTCCGCCGCCGGGCAGGGTGGGCATGTGGACCAGCCTAACGGCGGATCGGCGCGGCGCAGGCCGGAATCTGCCCGCCGATGCCCGGGGTGTGCGCCGGGCCACACTAGGCTGAGGGTTGCAATGCCGCCGGCAGGAAGGCGGCCGGAGGGATGAGTGTTGAGGACCCGGAGGAGGATCCAGTGGAGGTAGCCGGAACCGTAGCGTTGATCACGGGCGGAGCATCGGGGCTGGGGGCTGCGACGGCCCGCCGACTGCATGCCGCCGGTGCGTCGGTAGTGCTGATGGACCTGCCCGGCTCGAAGGGGAAAGAGCTCGCCGCCGAACTCGGGGACCGGGCCGTGTTCGCGCCCGCCGACGTGACCCATGAAGAACAGGTGCAGGCCGCGGTGGAGGAGGCCGCGGCACTGGGACCGCTGAGGATCGTGGTCAACTGCGCCGGCGTCGCCACCCCGGGCAAAGTGCTGGGCCGCGACGGGGTCCTGCCGCTGGAGGCGTTTGCCAAGGTCATACAGGTCAACCTGGTCGGCACCTTCAACGTGATTCGCCTGGCCGCCGCCGCCATCGCGGCCACCGAACCGGTGGAAACCGAACTGGGCGGGCCCGAGCGTGGCGTCATCATCAACACCGCCTCCGTGGCGGCCTTCGACGGCCAGATCGGCCAGCCCGCCTACGCCGCGTCCAAGGGCGGAGTGGCTGCCATGACGCTTCCGCTGGCCCGCGAACTGGCGCGCTCGCTGATCCGGGTGGTCACCATTGCGCCGGGCATCTTCGAGACGCCCATGATGGCCGGGCTGCCGCAACAGGCGCAGGAATCGCTGGGCCAGCAGGTGCCGCACCCGTCCCGGCTGGGCCGGCCGGCCGAGTATGCGGAGCTGGCTGCGCACATTGTGGCCAACTCGATGCTCAACGGCGAAACCATCCGGCTGGACGGCGCGATCCGGATGGCGCCCAAGTAACCGAAGGGTCCGGTGGCCGGGAGTAACCGGCGCGAACCGGATGGCGGCCAAGTAACCCGAGGGTCGGTGGGCGGGGGAGTAACCGGCGCTCCCGGGCTGCGCCCAAGTAACCGCCGCGATCCGGATGACGCCGGGCGACCGGCGCCTCTGGGACCCTTCGGCGAAAGGCGAGGCGCCGCCGTCGTACGCTTGAGGTGGACCGTGCCGAAGCTTGGAGTCCCCCGGGAACGGCACGCCCGCCGCAGCCGCCCGCATGACGCGAAAGGACGCACCCATGCCGCACGCCGCCCGCGACCGGGACCTCGAC
>NZ_JBNHGF010000580.1:0-1294 GCF_059091005.1 Arthrobacter sp. Y3223164 | reverse complement strand
GCCGTTCGCGCGGGCGAAGCCGGCGCGGCCATGGTCCCGATCGAAAACTCGGTCGAGGGCGGCGTCAGCGCCACGCTGGATGCCATCGCGGGAGGCGAGCCGCTGCGCATCATCGGCGAGGAACTCGTGCCCATCCGCTTTGTGCTGGCGGTCCGGCCCGGAACCGAGCCGGGAGACGTCGCGGTGGTGTCCACCCATCCGCATGCCTGGGCGCAATGCCGTGCCTGGGCCGCCGCGAACATTCCCCAAGCGGAATATCTGCCGGCGTCCTCGACGGCGGCGTCCGCGGTGGGACTGCTGGAGCCCGGGGCCGGCTACGAGGCGGCGATCTGCTCGCCGCTGGTGGCCCGGCAGCGCGGGCTGCGCGTGCTCGCCGAGGATATCGGCGATATTCCGGACGCCGTCACCCGGTTCATTCTGGTGAGCCGCCCCGGTGTCCTGCCCGCTCCGACCGGCGCCGACAAGACCACCCTGGTGGTCCCGCTGCCGCAGGACCGTCCGGGGGCGCTGGGGGCAATCCTGGAACAATTTTCCAGCCGGGGCGTGAACCTGAGCCGGATCGAGTCCCGCCCCACCGGCCAGTTTTTGGGAGATTATTTCTTCAGCCTCGATGCCGAAGGCCACCTCGCCGAGGAGCGGGTGGCCGACGCCGTCCGCGGGTTGCACCGGATCAGCCCCGGCATCCGGTTCTTGGGCTCCTACCCGCGCGCCGACCGCCGCGGACTGAGTGTTCCGCGCCGCAACCAGGACGAGGCATTCCGGGAGGCCGACCGCTGGGTGCAGGACCTGCTGTCGGCCCGCTGACCGGCCCTGCCGGACTGTCGACCCGCGGTTATGGTCAGTATGCTGAGGAAAACCGCACCTGCGAACCAAGGATCGGAGCACAATGACGCAGCAGAACGACAGGGACCAGTACCAGGACGGGGAGCCGACGCCGGTGGAGGCGCTCAACCAGACTCCGAGTGAAAACCGCGCGGGCGACCTGGGGGACCAGGGCAACGACCTGCGCTTCGCCGAGGAGCAGCAGTTGATCGACCAGCAGGCGGCCGGCGAATTCCCGGTTCCCCGGGACGAAGACCTGCAGCAGCCGGATGCGGATGTCCCGGCGCTCGAAGCAGACGAACAACCCATCGACGTTCCGGGCGAGGAACTGCACAACACCGACCGGGCCGATGCCAGCGACGATCCGCTCAACACCGGGGGCGACGACACGTAAACACCTCCGTTCCGGGCGGCCGCCGGCCCAGGTGGCCTCCCGGCCGCTGCAGACCCAAGCCCGCCGGCCCAGGTGGCC
>NZ_JBNHGF010000579.1:0-1301 GCF_059091005.1 Arthrobacter sp. Y3223164 | reverse complement strand
GCGCCGCCGCGGGCGATGAGCTCCTTGGCCAGGTCGCGGTAGGCGGTCGCGCCGGCGTGGTTGCCCGCGTAGCTGGTGATCGGTTCCGCGGCGACGGTGGCGTCGGCGAACTTGATGGTGCGCTTGATCACGGTTTCGAAGACCTTGTCGCCGAAGGCTTCCAGCAGCCGGCCGATGACCTCGCGGCTGTGCAGGGTGCGGGCGTCGTACATGGTGGCCAACACGCCGTCGATCTGCAGGCGCGGGTTCAGCCGGTCTTGGACCTTCTCGATGGTCTCCACCAACAGCGCCACTGCGCGCAGCGCGAAGAACTCGCAGATAAGGGGAATGATCACGCCGTGGGCCGCCGTGAGCGCGTTGACGGTCAGCAGGCCCAGCGAGGGCTGGCAGTCAATCAGGATCACGTCGTAGTCGTCCTCGACCTTGCGCAGCGCGTGGGCCAGGACCTGTTCGCGCGCCACCTCGTTGACCAGCTGCACTTCCGCGGCCGAGAGGTCAATGTTGGCCGGCAGCAGGTCGATGTTTTCCACGTCCGTGGGCTGGATGGCCTCGCGGATGTCGGTCTTGCGGTCCATCAGCACGTTGTAGACGGTCAGGTCCAGCTCATGCGGATTGGTGCCAAGCCCGGCCGACAGGGCGCCCTGCGGGTCGAAGTCGACCAGCAGGACCTTGCGGCCGACCTCGGCCAAGGCGGCGCCGAGGTTGATGGTGGACGTGGTCTTGCCGACGCCGCCCTTTTGGTTGACCATTGCCACGATGCGCGCGGGGCCGTGGGACGTCAGGACGGGCGGTTCAGGGAACTCGGTCAGCGGCCGCCCGGTCGGGCCCAGGACATCCTCGTCCGCTTGCCGCAGAGTGGTTGTCGAACCTTGTTCGCTGCTCACGTATCTAACCCAGCTTCCATCGTTTCGCTGCCGTTCTTCTTCCTGACAAGGTTACAGTGACCGCCCCGTTATCGATCGACAGGCCGCTGATGATCGGCGAGCCTTTAGCTTCAAGTAGAGGTCTAAGGTTCATCCTTCGCCGTCGGGGAATAAGGGCACGGCCGACGGCGGCGAGGAAGTGGCATGTATACAGAAGCGAGCATTTTCCGCGATGTGTGCTGCTTTTCCCGCAGCTGTGTATACACTAGCGCCATGAAGCAGAACTTGCGTGCCGGCGAACGGGCGTACTGGACGCTGCGCGAGGACATTGTGGAATGGCGGTTGCCCCCGGGCACGGTCCTGGCCGAGGTTGAGCAGGCCGCCCGGCTGGGCATCTCCCGCACGCCGCTCCGCGAGGCGCTGGGCCGGCTGACCGCC
>NZ_JBNHGF010000578.1:0-1303 GCF_059091005.1 Arthrobacter sp. Y3223164 | reverse complement strand
GGGCAGGGCAGCGGGTCATGAACGGGGCGGGACGCAGGCGGGCTGCCCCGGCAGCGGTCTCCGCCATCGGTTTGGAGCCCTTCCGCCGCGCGGTGCTCTCCGATCCATCGCCGGTGACGGGAGCCCGACTGGCAGCAGCCGTTCAGTCGAGCGGCCGTTTGCTGGGAACGGCCGGGACGCTGCAGGCGGTGGACTCACTGGCCGCAGACTTGCGCGGACTGGGGCCGCTGCAACCGCTGGCGGATGCGGGAGCCACGGACATCCTGGTGAATGGTCCGCAGGACGTCTGGACCGACGGCGACGGCGGTCTGCTCCGTGCCCCCGTCGCTTTCGCCGGCGACGCCGAGGTCCGGGCGCTGGCCGTACGCCTGGTCGCAGCCGGCGGGCGCAGGCTCGACGATGGGAACCCGTGCGCGGATGTGCGCCTTGCGGGTTACCGGGTCCATGCCGTGCTGCCACCGGTTTCGACCGGCGGGACGCTGCTCTCGATCCGGCTCCATCGTCCGCGCCGCTTCACGCTCGCGGAACTGCTCACCGCCGCGCCGCAGTGGCAGCCCTATCTCGAAGCCGTCGTCGGGCAGCGCCTGAACTTCCTGATCTGCGGAGCCACCGGGTCAGGCAAGACGACCTTGCTTTCGGCGATGTTGGGGGTCGCCGGCCCGCAGGAACGGATGGTCTTGGTCGAGGATGCCGCCGAACTGGCCCCGGACCATCCGCATGTGGTGGGCCTGCAGAGCCGGACCAGCAACGTCGAGGGCACCGGGTCGATCGGCATGGCGGAACTGGTTCGGCAGGCCCTGCGGATGCGGCCGGACCGGCTGGTGGTCGGAGAGTGCCGGGGAGCCGAGGTCCGCGAGTTCCTTGCGGCGATGAACACCGGCCACGCCGGAGCCGGCGGCACCATCCACGCAAACTCCGCCGCGGCCGTCCCGGCCAGGCTGGCGGCCATGGGCGCGCTCGCCGGGATGAGCGCCGAAGCGGTCGTACTTCAGGCGGCGAGCGCACTGGACCTGGTGATCTCGATGCACCGGACCGGGGAAGGGCGCTGCGTGCGGGAGATTTGCCTGCTGCGGCGCGATCCTTCGGGTGGCTTGCAGACCATTCCGGCGCTGGCCGCTGACGGAGCCGGCATCAGGCACTCGCCCGGATCAGACGAACTCAGCGAACGGCTGTTCCCGTGACCGGCCTCGCGGTATTCCTGTTGAGTGCGGCCGCCTGCCTGTTGCTGAGGCCGGGTCGCGGATCCCGGTCGGCGGAGGCGCTGCCATGTGCTGCTGCGTGTCCATGAAGTACCTTCCGGTGT
>NZ_JBNHGF010000577.1:0-1303 GCF_059091005.1 Arthrobacter sp. Y3223164 | reverse complement strand
TGGGGGCGGCGCTGCCGCCGCGCGGCACCCCGCAGCCGTACGGCCCGGACCCGGCGAACCCCGGGCAGTACTTCATCCGCCGCAACTACTGGGCCAGCTTCTTCCCCGCGCGCACCATCATCGCGGAGGTGGGTTCGACGCTCCGCTTCCGGGTGCACAACCGGCTGTCCAAGGACCATGAGTTTGTCCTGCACGACGTCGGACCGGACCACGCGGACGCCAGGACCGGTCCGATTGCGCCGGGCGGGAGCGCGCTGCTGGAGCTGCCGTGCCCGCCGGCCGGTTCGTACATCTACAGCGATCCGACCAACGCGCCGGTCGAGCGGACTCTCGGGCTCTTCGGCGCGCTCCTGGTGATGGATCCGGTGCACCAGTGGGACATCACCCCCGGCCGGGCCAGCTTCGAACGGCAGTGGGTGTGGATCTGCCACGCGGTGGAGTCGAACTGGGCGGCCATCGAGGCCGCCGGCGGCACCGTTGACCCGCTGCAGACCAAGGCGGTGCCGCGGTACTTTACGCTCAACGGGCGCAGCGGCTACGAGTCGCTGGCCATGACCCGGAACGAGGCGCTCAACCTGGCCAGCGACGAGGAAACCTTGGTCTCCGGGTATCCGCGGCAGCTCGATGTGCGCCAGTTCGGCGAAGGCACCACGGCCGGCACCCTCCGCGGCGGCCAGCTGGTGCGGCTGATCAACCCCGGAATTGTGTACCACCAGATCCACTTCCACGGGAACCACCTGTGGACCGTGCGGCGGAACAACTACCACTGGCCGCGGCGCGAGGGGTACGTGGACAAGCAGGGCCACGTGGTGCTGCAGCAGTGGGAGGACGTGGTGGAGCTCCAACCGATGGACCGGAAGGACTGCATCATCCCGGTCAAGCGGCCGCCGGATGCCCTCGATCCGGTCTGGTACGCCCGGACCACCGACTGGGAGTACCCGATGCACTGCCACGCCGAGCCCTCGCAAACGGCCGCCGGCGGCCTGTATCCGGGCGGGCTGGTGGCTCATTGGAACCTGAAGGCACCGCTTCCCGGGGAGGGATGATGAGCAACCCGAGAGTGCCCCTGCGCTCCGGCAGCCGCACGGCCGCGCAACGGGCCGAAGAGCAACGCAAGCGGGCCGAGGCCGAGCGGAAGCAGGAGGAAGCTGCCCGTCGGCGCGAGGAGGACCGGAAAAAGGGCAAGAAGAAGGACGACGACGACGGCCTGCGGCTGCCCATCAAGCAGAACCTGCACCTGATCGCGAAGGCCAAGAACAAGAAGATCAACCAGATCAACGTGATGATCCTGGACCGCGACCGG
>NZ_JBNHGF010000576.1:0-1304 GCF_059091005.1 Arthrobacter sp. Y3223164 | reverse complement strand
TGGCCGCGGCTGTCCTCCTGACCGGCGCCCTCTGTTTGGCTTGGAGCCGCGACTGGGCGGTGGTCGCCGTCCTGGCTCCGGCGTTCGCGTTGTTCTCGCCCGTGCTGGCCGCAGCCGCCGCCGGGGCCCTGCTGCTCTGGGTCTGCGAAACGGCGTGGTGGGCAGCGGGCAAACCCTTCGCAAAGCGGCCCGATCCGCCGCCCGTCGTCGGACCCTTGGCGCGGACAACTCAACCGTGAGCCCCGGCGGTATTCCGGGCTCCCGGGCGCGCTCCCTGGGCCGGCTTCCCCGCCCGGAACCGGTGTCGGCCAGCCCCCGAAAGCGCCGGTTTGGTTTGATTGGCAAAACCAAACGGAAACGGCTAAACTTGAGGCATGCCCGCCAGCTCCCGCAAACAGCCCGATCCGGGCGTCATGATCCGTGACGCCGTGGCTCAAGTGGTGCGCTGGGCATCCCATGCGGAGACGCGAAAACAGCTGTTCGACCCGCGCGAGGTTGGCCTGACGCCCACCGACGTGGCCTTGCTCGAGTACATCGACGACAACGGCCCCGTCCGGGTCTCGGAACTGGCCTCGCAGCAGGGCGTGGACAAATCCACCATGACCCCGCAGGTCCGCCGCCTGGAGGACAAAGGGCTGGTGGACAAACAGTCCGATCCGGACGACGGCCGGGCCACCCTGGTGACGGCGTCCACGGCCGGACGGCGGATGCACCGGAACATCGGCAAGGCCGGCGCGGCCGTCGTCGATGAAATCCTGGCGGATTGGTCCGACGAAGACCGCGAAGCTTTTGCCCAATTCTTTACCCGCTTCGCCGAGCAACTGCTGCGCGGTGAAGCGTCCACCCGAAGCGACTCAGAAAGGAACACGACCGGCGATGTCATCGAAGGCTCTTGAGCAAGGTGGCAAACACGATCTGCATACGCTTTCTACACGGTTGACCGCAACCCGGCAGCTGCTGACCCAGAAAGTACGTACCGCCGGTTTGCTGTTCCCGCTGCTGACCCTGGCCGGTACGGCCGTGTTCTGGTCCATCGTCTGGCTGCTGGACACCGCCCCCGTCCACGCCCTCTCCCCCGTCAACGCGTTGCTGCGTATCTACGGCACCGGAATCGCGGTGATCGCCACGATGGTCATCGTCGGCGCCTCCGTCTGGCTGATCGTCAAGCGGTTGGGCTACTCCGACAGGTTCACCGAGGTTCTGTTCGAGCATGCCGACGATATCGGGCCGGTTCCGGCCGCGTCCGGCAGCCTGGCACGGAGCGCCACTGGGCCGGCGGCCGGCAGCACCATGTCCCCGGCGGC
>NZ_JBNHGF010000575.1:0-1307 GCF_059091005.1 Arthrobacter sp. Y3223164 | reverse complement strand
CCCGGGCGGCCAGCAGGGCCGCGACCGCCTTGTGGTGCTTCCCCGCGTTGTCCCGGAAGTCCAGGGTGGCCAGGTGCAGCCCGATGGTCGAGACCGCGCGGCGCACTGCGGCCAGCGAACCGTCCGCCACTAACGACGCGGTGTGGGCGCGCAGGGATCGCTCGATCGGGGCCAGATCGGCCAGCACCTCCGCCGTCGAGCTGTAGTCCCGCCCGGGCTCGTGTGGGAGCCGCCGCTGGATCCGGGCGCTGGTGTTGAGCAGCTTCGCCTTGATGCAGGTCAGTTTCAGCCGGTAGGGCTCGTTCGCGTTCAGCTCGCGCACCCTGGTGTCTAGGCCCGGCAGGTTCTCGAGGTCCCTGGCCACGGAATTCAGCAGTTCGTCGCTGGCGGCCACGATCGTCGTCGAGTTGGACAGGACGGCGATCAGGCTGTCCACAAAGCCGATGTTGATCCGCACCGCGTGCTGGTTCTGCAGCTGGAAGACCTCATGCGTCACGTCCACGGTGACCAGCGGGTTGCCGTCACGGTCGCCGCCGATCCAGGAGCCGAAGCGCAGCGGCGCCCGGTCGGCGGGCAGCGTCACGCCATGTTCGGAGAGCAGTTCGGCCAGGTCCCCCATCAGCTCCGGCATGGTGTTGTTGAGGATGTTGCCCAGGTAGTAAACGGCGTTGCGCGCCTCATCCACAGGGCTCGGCCGCACGTGCCGCAGCTCGTCGGTCTGCCACATCTGGTCGATGATCTCGGCCAGCCGCCGGTCCTGCCGCCGCCGCGCCGTGCTTCCCTCCGCCGTCGTGGTGGACAGCAGGTCGGAGATAGCGCGCAGCTTGTCCAGCACGGTGCGCCGCGATGCCTCGGTGGGATGCGCGGTGAAGACGGGGCGGACGTCGAGCTGGTTGACCGCGTGTTGCAGCGCCTCGGGTCCCGCTTCCTCGGCAATCTGGGCGACGGTGCGAAGCAATTGGCCGTCTTCCTCCGGCCGGGCACGCAATTGGCGCACCCGGTGCACCTGTTCGGCGGCGTTGGCCAGGTGGAAGTAGAAGGCAAAAGCCCGCACCAGATCGGTGGCCTCGTCCACGTCCAGCCCCGCGAGCAGTTCGCGGACCTGATCAATCACCTCGCGGGCGGTCCACGGCCCGGTGGCCTCGCCCTCGCCCCGGGCCGCTTCCTTGGACTCCTTGGTCAGCAGCCGGACCTGCTCCACCAGGTCCAGCAACTCCGGCCCGTGCTGGCGCGCCAGCGATGCCCCCAGGAGCGTGCTCACCCGGCGTACGTCGGCGCGCAGGCTCGCGTCGAGGTCCCGGTCGCGG
>NZ_JBNHGF010000574.1:0-1307 GCF_059091005.1 Arthrobacter sp. Y3223164 | reverse complement strand
GAAGCGGCGGCCACCGGGCTGCCGGCGGGCAACTGCGCGCGCAGCAGGTCAGCGGACCCGTCGGACGATCCGGTGTCCACCCCGACGTGGGCATCGGCGGGTCTCGTCTGCCGGGCCAGGGCTGCCAGGGTTTGGGGCAGGCAGGAAGCGCCGTCGTGGGCTACCACAACGGCGGTGACGCGAACTTGCTGCTGAATCAGAGCGCTCTTTTCCGTAGCCGGCGGCGCTCGCGCTCCGACAGGCCTCCCCAAATGCCGAAACGCTCGTCATTGGCCAGCGCGTACTCCAGGCACTGCGAGCGCACCGTGCACGCGCCGCACACCTTCTTCGCGTCGCGGGTGGATCCGCCCTTCTCGGGGAAGAACGCTTCCGGGTCCGTCTGGGCGCACAGGGCATCGGCCTGCCAGCCGAGTTCTCCCTCGTCCTCATAGCCGGCGCCGAAGCCCGGCAGCCCGATCCACTGCGGTTTGGGCGCCGGGTCGGCCTCCGCCGGTTCCCGGAGCAGGCGCGGAGCAGTCAGCTCCAATACCTCGGCCCCGGGTCCCTCCGCCAACGCTTCGTGCGCGGCGAGGAAGGCGGTGGCCGCGTCCTCGAGTGTCTGTTGGCTGGATTCGCGGAAGCGTTCTGCCGCCGTCGGATCTGCCGGATCCACATACCAGTCTGCCGGTACGCCGCGCGATCCGTGCGATGCCGAAGCCTGCGCTTCGAGCTCCCGCCGGTGCGCACTACGTTCTGCCTGCCCCATCAGCCCTCCCGGAGTTCCTGTACCAGCATGGTGCTAGATTCATGTGCAGCGCTGGATCTCAGAGCCGGACACAAGCATGCTGTTACACGTTTAATAACTAATTACATGGGTGTAATACGTTCAAGTCAAGCGCCGGCGGGAATCTTAGAGACCCGGCAGCGAAATCCGCGTACGCCACGCGAGGGCCCGCCCCCGTGATGTGCGTCACAAATACCGCGTGCAGGCGTCAGCCGGCCTCCGGCTGGGCCACGAACCCGACCCTAAGGAGCACCGTGAGCACCCCCGCCACGATCACCAACCTGCTGGCCCGGATGCGCCCGGGCTCGTCCCCCTGCCTGGTCTGGTACGGCCCGGAGGGCGAACGCATCGAGCTGTCCGGGCGCGTGCTGGACAACTGGGTGGCCAAGACGGCGAACCTGCTGGCCGAGGAACTGGACGCCGCCGAGGGTACGAGCGTGGGTCTTCTGATGGACCCGCACTGGCGGTCGTTGGTCTGGGCGCTGGCCGCGTGGCAGGCCGGCGCCACCGTCCGGCTGGGCGAGGCCGCCCGGAGCGCCGACGT
>NZ_JBNHGF010000573.1:0-1311 GCF_059091005.1 Arthrobacter sp. Y3223164 | reverse complement strand
GCGGCGGACGCGGGGATTCCCATCTGGGGCGACGTTGAACTGGCGTGGCGGGTGCGCGAACGCGCCGGCCGGCGAACCGCCGAATGGCTGGCCATCACCGGTACGAACGGCAAGACCACGACGGTGGGGATGGCCGAATCCATGCTGCAGGCGGCCGGGCTGCGCGCCATCGCCGCCGGCAACGTCGGCACGCCCATCCTGGACGCGGTGCGTGATCCCATCGGCTACGACGTCATCGCCGTCGAGCTGTCGAGCTTCCAGCTGCACTGGACCCACACCATGTCCCCGCTGGCCTCCGTGGTGCTCAACGTGGCCGAAGACCACGTGGACTGGCACGGGACCTATGAGGCATACCTGGCCGACAAGGCCAGGATTTACGAGCGGACCAGGATCGCGTGCGTCTACAACGCCGAGCAGCGCGAGACCGAGGAGATGGTCGAGGAGGCCGACGTCGTCGAGGGCTGCCGGGCAATCGGCTTCACGACCGGAATGCCGGCGGTCAGCATGGTCGGCGTCGTGGAGAACCTGCTCGTGGACCGGGCCTACATCGAAGAACGCCGGGACTCCGCAACCGAACTGGCCGGCCTCGGCGACCTGGGTGACCCGGCGCCCCGGCACCAGGTGGCCAACGCCCTGGCCGCCGCCGCCCTGGTCCGGGCGTACGGCGTGGAACCGGCCGCGGTCCGCGAAGGACTGCGGCGGTTCGATCCCGGGGCACACCGGATCCAAAAGGTGCTGGAGCACGCCGGCGTGCTCTGGGTCAATGACTCCAAGGCGACGAACCCGCACGCGGCTTCGGCCTCGCTGGCGTCGTTCTCCTCGGTCGTGTGGATCGCCGGGGGACTGTCCAAGGGCGTCAGCTACGACGAGCTGATCGCCGACCACGCGCGCAGGCTGAAAGCGGTGGTGCTGATCGGCAGGGACAACACCGCCCTCCTGGCCTCGCTGCAGCGACACGCACCGGATGTCCCGGTCCTCCACGCGCACCCGGGAGACACTGGAAACAGCGCCCCGGAGGCGGAGGACACTGACGGCGAAACCGTGATGGCGGCGGCCGTGGAAGCGGCAGCGGGCATCGCCGCCGGCGGGGACACCGTGCTGATGGCGCCGGCAGCCGCCTCGATGGACCGGTTCACGTCCTACGCCCACCGGGGCAATGCGTACATGGAAGCAGTCCGCCGGTACGGAGAGGGACAGGCACCGTCGACTAAGGAGCAGTAATGGCCACCACCCGCAGCGGAAGCCGGACACCGGCCCCCGCCGCTGCCCGCGGACACGCCGCTCCCGGCACGAAGCCCGCCCCCGAAGGCC
>NZ_JBNHGF010000572.1:0-1312 GCF_059091005.1 Arthrobacter sp. Y3223164 | reverse complement strand
TCCGCCTGCGGCCGGGCAGCCTCTCCAGCATCCGGGCGGCGACCCGGCCGGGCACGGCCGGCAGCTCGCCCAGGCGGTACCGGTTGTCGGTAAGGTCCTCCACCAGGGACATCGGCAGCACCAGCGGCGGTTCCCCGAAGGCCGTCCTGGTGGCGTCGATGACGCGCCGGCCCATCACGTGGTTGCCGGCACCACCGACGGCCGCGCCGATGCCGAAGGGGACCGCGCGGCCGAGCATCGCCGTCCCCTGCTTGGCCAGCAGTTTGGTCAGGAAACGCTTCTTCAGGCTGTCCACCAGCGAGCTGACCATGCCGGAGGGCATACTGCTGCCCACCGCGTTTCCCCAGGCCCGCGACGGGTTTCCGCCGCGCCCGCCGGCCTGCCCGGCGAACTCCTTGATCAGGGAGCTGCCCTCGTCGCCCATCAGGATGGCCATCACCATGGCCTGGGAGCGTTCGGGGTTCTCGGTATCGATGCCATGCAGTTCGGCGATCGACTGGGCGAACAGGGCAGTGGCTTCCAGGAAGCCCACGGTAGCCGCCGCGGAGAGGCCCAGTGCCGCCACCGTGCCCACGCCCGGCACGACGGCGGATGCCCCCACCGCCGCACCGCCGGTGGTCACCGCCGCCAGGTATTTCTTTTCCAACTTCGCGGCCAGCTCGGCCGGCGTCGCGTCCGGGTTCTTGCGCCGCAGCCGGTCCAAGTTGGCCAGCACCAGCGGCCGCTGGACGTCCAGCGCCTTCATGATGCCGGTCGTCACGCCGGGCTTTGGGTTGCCGTGCTTGTCGAAAGCCGCATCGGCGGCGACGCGCATGGCTGGATTGATCTTCCGTCCTCTGGCCACAAACCCTCCTGGAGCAATCAGCACCGTGATGGTGTTCCGGCCTTAAGCGTAAGTCACCGGTTGCGGGACGTTCCCCAAAACACCAAGTATGCTGACAAAGCACCGCGTACTTCCTGTACGACGGCCGGACGCAGCGACTGCTGCGCCGGCCGCCCAACCTGAAGGAGTTGCTGGCTATGAGAATCGGATCATCAATTGCCTTGATTGCCATCGGCGCAATCCTGGCCTTCGCCGTTGCCGACGTCGTGGATTTCATCGACCTGACGCTGATCGGCTGGATCCTGATGGGTGTAGGCGTGCTCGGCCTGATCATCTCCATCATCATGGCCATGCCGCGCCGCGAGCACCGCGTGACGGAAAGCCGCCGCATCGAGGACCCGCACACGGGCGAAACCATCCGGCGGGACGAAACCCGCGGCCTCTAGGCCCACAGGCTGAGGCAGCCGCTGCACGCGGGCCTCCGCGGCC
>NZ_JBNHGF010000571.1:0-1314 GCF_059091005.1 Arthrobacter sp. Y3223164 | reverse complement strand
CAGCGCGGCAGCGCCGCCGCCGTGCCGGCCATGGCGTCCGGACGGTGACTGCTCTCCGTGCCGCGGCACGGCCTTTTCGCTGACGCTGGCACCGGCCGGCGGGGTGAACTCGAACAGGCCCTGGTCCGGGGTCTCGAGCGTCAGCTTGCTGAAGCCCAGCTGGAACGCCGGATCCTGCTGTCCCCGCGCGTTGACCCTGAGGCTGAGCGGCAGGCCGGTCTCGGCGTCGACGGCGACGGTCACGGATCCCACCAGCGTGGCAGTGCTGTTCGGCTCCACCAGCAGCTGATAGGCGCTGCGCCCGGCGACCTCGGTATCGGCGCCGACGGACACCTTCGTTTCCGGGCCGATCTTGGCCAGCAGGTGATCGGCGAGCTGTTCGGGCGTGTAGGCGCTGGCGGGATGGTGCGCACCGCCGTCGTGATTCTTTCCGCCGTCCGCACAGGAGGGCAGCGTCAGGTGGACCGCCTCGTTCTCCTTGGAGCTGTAGACCCAGGCCTCGGTGCCGTTGCGGATCACGTCGCGCTCTGCAAAGCGGTCGAAGAGCTGCAGCCGGGCCTGGTCCGGCCCGTCCAGGTAGACGCGCGCGGTGCGGGAACCGGTCAGCAGTTCCAGCGCCTCGGCCACCTGTCCGCCCTCGTCCGCGGGCAGGTCCTCGGGAAGTTCCGGGAGCCCCAGCGCGGAGTCCTGTTCCAGCGTGCCGGAGAGTTCCCGGACGTCGCTGTCCGCCACGAATTCCAGCAACTGCTGCGGGGTCTTGTCCGGCAGATCGGTTGCGGCGTTGGCCTGCAGGGAACCGGTGAGCACTCCGCCGGCAATGACTGCGGGCACGACGGCGGCGGGCAGCCAGCGCTTCCACGTCCGGTCCATGGCACATCACCTTTTCTGCTGCTGCAGGACTCGCTTCCCAGCCTACGCTTCCCGCCTCGCCGGGTCACCAGTCACGGCGTAGCCGGCACCGCCGGAGCTCCAAGGCCCGGGCGCGGGTGTTGGTGCGCCGGGGCGGCCCGAGCGAGCTCCAGAGCGGCCGATAATCGACACAGGCCCGTCGCGGAAGGCCGCTCTCGCACAGCTCGGCCGCTCTGGAGGACTGCGGCCGTCGCCGATGTCCAGCGACTGCTCCTGTTGCTCGGCAGCGCGGTCCGACCGGCCGTGACATCGGCTCCACAAGATGGCTGTCGTTCCGCCGAGCTCCAGAGCGGCCGAAAGTCGACACAGCCCCGTCGCGGAAGGCCGCTCTCGCACAGCTCGGCCGCTCTCGAGGTCCGCGGCCGTCGCCGATGTCCAGCGACTGCTCCTGTTGCTCGGCACCGC
>NZ_JBNHGF010000570.1:0-1315 GCF_059091005.1 Arthrobacter sp. Y3223164 | reverse complement strand
ATGACGACGCCGGCGCCCGGCTGTCATTTGACGACGGCGGCGGCGGTCAGTGGCTGGGCGAAGGTTTTGCCGCGCTCGCCGGCGGTGTCGCCTGTGTCTGCGCCGTCGGGCTGCTGCACAGGTTCCAGCCGCGGTTCTCCCGCTACAACGACAGGCACCCCGAGCCCTAAACGCCTGGGCGGAACATGGCGCCGGACTCCAGCGTTGGAATAAGTGACCGGTGGATACACTGAAAGACGGAGCCCTGTGCCTGCATGGCACGGGGCCGATGGGCGCGGGAGAGGACTCATAAGCGGTGCACAACCACTTCAATGGACTGAAAACGGCCGGCCTGCTCGGTGGGCTCTTTGCCCTCCTGCTGGCAATCGGCGCGCTGCTGGCCAGCGGGACCGGCAGCGCTAATTGGATCTGGATCATGGCCCTGATCGGCGTGGGCACAACCGCCTACAGCTACTGGAACAGCGACAAGCTCGCCATCCGCAGCATGCAGGCCTACCCCGTGACCGAAGCCGACCAACCGGGCATGTACCGGATCGTCCGTGAATTGTCTGCGCGGGCGAACCAGCCGATGCCCCGGCTCTACGTGTCCCCGACGATGGCGCCCAACGCCTTTGCCACCGGCCGCAATCCCAAGAACTCGGCCGTGTGCTGCACCGAGGGCATCCTGCGCCTGCTGGATGAGCGCGAATTGCGCGGCGTGCTGGGCCACGAGTTGATGCACGTCTACAACCGCGACATCCTGACCTCCTCCGTGGCCGCCGCGGTGGCGGGCGTGATCACGTCGGTCGCGCAGTTCCTGTTGTTCTTCGGCGGCCGCGACCGCAACGCCAACCCGCTTGCGCTGATCGCCATGTCGCTGCTGGCTCCGCTTGCCGCCATGCTGATCCAGATGGCCGTCAGCCGCACCCGCGAGTACGACGCGGACGAGGACGGCGCCACGCTGACCGACGATCCGCTGGCCCTGGCGTCGGCGCTTCGCAAGCTGCAGTACGGCACGCAGCAGGCGCCGCTGCCGCAGGACCAGAGGCTGGTCAATACCAGCCACCTGATGATTGCCAACCCCTTCAAGGGCGGCGGCGCGAAGAAGCTGTTCAGCACCCACCCTCCGATGGACGACCGCGTGGCGCGGCTGGAACGGATGGCCGGACGCCCGCTGGGCTACTGAGGCAGGCATGCGGCTGCTGCTGATCCGGCACGGGCAGACCCACTCCAACGTCCGCGGGCTGCTGGACACCGGTGCCCCCGGGGCTGAGCTGACCGACCTGGGGCAGGCACAGGCGCGGGCGCTGCCGCAGGCGCTCGACGGCGAGCCGAT
>NZ_JBNHGF010000569.1:0-1316 GCF_059091005.1 Arthrobacter sp. Y3223164 | reverse complement strand
GGGCGCAACCACCGGCGGCCGCGCCGGGGAGCTACCGCGGGCGGCCGCGGCGCCTCAGCTTGGTCAGGCACCGCTGCCAATCGGACACGCCGGGGGCTAAATCCCGATTGGCTTTCCTCAATCGCTAGTGTGATCTAGGCTATAGCAGTGCCTCAAACATCTCTCTCACACCGGTTGCCTCAGCGAACCTCCGCGGCCGTCATTTCCGCCCGGGACGTCGTGAAGACCTACGGCAATTTCAACGCCGTCGACGGTATCTCCTTCGAAGTCCCGGCGGGGGAGTCGTTCGGGCTGCTCGGCCCCAACGGTGCGGGCAAGTCCACGACGATGCGGATGATCGGCGGCGTGTCGCAGCGGACGTCCGGCGAACTGAGCATCATGGGCCTGGACCCGGACCGACACGGGCCGGAGGTGCGGGCGCATCTGGGCGTGGTGCCGCAGCAGGACAACCTGGACGAGGAACTGAAGGTCCGCGACAACCTGATCGTTTACGGCCGCTACTTCGGGCTGCCGTACTCCTACCTGCGGCCCAAGGCGGACGAACTGCTGGAGTTCGCGCAGCTGACGGACAAGGCCAAGGCGAAGGTCGATGCCCTCTCCGGCGGCATGAAACGGCGGCTGACCATCGCCCGTTCGCTGATGAACGATCCGAAGGTTCTGCTGCTCGACGAGCCGACCACCGGACTCGATCCGCAGGCGCGCCACATCCTCTGGGACCGGCTCTTCCGGCTCAAGGAAGCGGGCGTGACCCTGATCCTGACCACGCACTACATGGACGAGGCCGAGCAGCTCTGCGACCGACTCATCGTGGTGGACAAGGGAAAGATCATGGCGGAAGGGTCGCCGGCAGCCCTGATCCGCGAACATTCCACCCGAGAGGTCCTCGAGCTTCGGTTCGGTTCCGAGCGGAATACCACCGTGGCCCCGGAGCTCGCCGGCATCGGGGAGCGGCTGGAAACGCTGCCGGACCGTGTGCTGGTCTATGCCGACGACGGCGAGGCGGCGCTCGAGCAGGTGTCCAACCGCGGCCTGCGCCCGATCACATCCCTGGTCCGGCGCTCCAGCCTGGAGGACGTCTTCCTCCGGCTGACCGGCAGGAGCCTCATTGACTGAGCAACAGCCCCCGCAGGTGCCGGGCGGGCAGGACATGGAGACCACGGCGCGCCCGGCCGAAGAAATCGCGGCGCACGGGTCCAAAGACACCACGGCGCGCGCGGTCCAAGAAACTCCGGTCCGCGCGGCCGAAGAATCACCGGCGCCCACGGCCCAAGAGTCCGGGCGGACCGCGACCGCTGCAGCCTCCGTGCCGGACGCCG
>NZ_JBNHGF010000568.1:0-1317 GCF_059091005.1 Arthrobacter sp. Y3223164 | reverse complement strand
AGGCGACGGCGTTTCGGGCCCTTGGCCCGTCGGGCCGCTAGTCGAGCTCGCCGCGCCGCCAGGCGACGGCGGCCGCTTCCAGATCCTCGGCGGTCTTCACGAGCCGGTGTGAATTGAGCGTCAGCTTGGTGGCATGGTTCTCGTTGGCGGACTCGGCAGAGTCGGCGTGGTGGGTCTGGCCGAGCGCGACGATCCGGCAAAAGGCCGCCGACCGGTCAAGGGCCACATCGAAATCACCGTCGAAGGCCCCGGAGAGAATCGTGTCGGCCATGGCCCGGACTTCGTCGGCGCCGGGCGGTTCAGCTACTCCGGCGATGACCTTGGACACTTCTGCCGATGCCGTCCCGGCCTTGAAATAGGCTGCCAGCTTGTCGGGATGCGACTGGGCCGCGGCGCGCAGGGCGTACAGCCGCCAGAGCGCGCCCGGCAGGGAACGGGCAGGGCTTTCAGCCCACATTTCAGCAATGGCCTCGAGCCCCTGTTGGTCTGCCAACTTGACCAGCCTCGCGGTTACCTCGGGATCGTCCGAGCCGCGCCCGCGGTGCACCAGGGCCTGAGCCGCGAGGTGGGCTGCCTCGGACACGCGTGCCGGGTCGGCACCCCCGGCGAAGTCCTCAAAATCCACCGGGGCGAAAGGCTTCGGCTTATGCGGCCGGGGGACATCGTTTCCGTTGTTCGGGCTCATGCCTCGACCTTACTCCCGCCCCTGACGCCGGTACAGAGAGGCGTGGCCCCCGGCGACGGGACGTTCCGGGGCAGCCCGGCAAGGCGCGCGCCCGGCGGATTCGGGCGGGCGGCGATGGGTGGGATAAACTGGGAACTGGCCAAATCCGACCTCGCCTGGGTTTCTACCTAGAGCAAAGCGGACCGGCTGGCGGGCCTTTAGCTCAGTTGGTAGAGCATCGGACTTTTAATCCGCGGGTCGCGGGTTCGATCCCCGCAGGGCCCACCGCGAAAGCGGCTTCGACCGGTTTGCCGGTCGGAGCCGCTTTTTTCATGGGACGCCCCCGCTTGCAGGCCGAGTCAGCCGCCCACGTCACGCAAACTTGTCCACGTTCAGGCCGAACTGTCCACGTCTTGGCTATCCTTCAGCGCGTGACCTGCGCTGATATCTACGGGCGCTCCAAAACATGGACAACGGCACGACGGCGCTTTACCCCGCCGCCCTCAATGCCTGCACCCTGCTCGACTCACGCGATCGGGCGGGCTCCAGTGCGCCGGGTAACGGCCTCGGGGGCGGCGTGGAGAAGCGCGGCCACGGGCGGTGCCGAGCGCGTAACGGCCTCCGGGGGGGGGCTTCCCGGCCGTAGAAGCCCG
>NZ_JBNHGF010000567.1:0-1329 GCF_059091005.1 Arthrobacter sp. Y3223164 | reverse complement strand
GCCGCCGCCCGCGGCCGCGAAACACAGCAGTGCGGTTCCTGAGAGCCCCAGCACGGCGGCGCCGGCCCAGCGGGCCCCCAGGATGTGCCGGTCGGCAGCCCGTTCGATGAGCGCGGACGCCAAGGGAGCGGAGCCGATGCTCACCACCGTGCCGACGGCAACGCCGGCCAGGCGCATGGAACTGTAAAAGGCCAACGGGTACACGGCAACGGCCACCGCCCCCAGAAGTACCAGCTTCCACTGCACCCGCAGTTGCGGCCGGGCACGATTCATCGGCCACAGCGCGGTCAGCGCCTGAAAAAGCCCGCCCACTCCCATGGCCACCGCGCCGATGGCAAGCGGTCCGACGCCGGGCGCGAAGGTGGCGGCCGTTCCGGTGGTTCCCCACAGCACCGACGCCGCCAGCACCAGGAAGGCGCCGGCAGAGGCCTCCGCCGGACGATACCGCTGTTCTTCCGCTTTCATGTCTCCTCGCCGCTTGCCTGCCGCCCAGCGTAGCCGCCGGACCGCAGCCGCTGCATTGTTCCGGGGCACCACTACGGCGTGCTTGCTGCTTAAGTTACCGGCGGGTAACATCATGGTCAGCACTGTGTTCCGCATCTCATGGAGGTATCAGGTGAGCCCCACGTCCCCGCCCCGCGCCCTGCGCGATGTCGTCTTCGTCGACGGCGTGCGCACCCCGTTCGGGAAGGCGGGTGAGAAGGGGATCCACGCCGGCACCCGGGCCGACGACCTGGTGGTCAAGTGCATCCGGGAACTCCTGCGCCGCAATCCGACGCTGCCGCCCGGCCGCATCGACGACGTGGCCATTGCCGCCACCACGCAAACCGGCGACCAGGGCCTGACCATCGGCCGCACCGCCGCGCTTCTTGCCGGCTTGCCCCGTTCCGTCCCCGGCTTCGCCATTGACCGGATGTGCGCCGGCGCCATGACCGCCGTGACGACGACGGCCGGCGGCATCGCCTTCGGCGCGTACGACGTGGTGGTGGCCGGCGGCGTGGAACACATGGGCAACCATCCGATGGGCCAGGGGGCGGATCCGAATCCGCGGTTCGCCAGCGAGCGCCTGGTGGACCCTGCGGCGCTGAACATGGGCAACACCGCCGAAAACCTGCACGACCGCTTCCCCGCAATCACCAGGGAACGCGCGGACGCCTATGCCGCGGCCAGCCAGGCCAAGTTAGCCGCGGCCTACCGGAACGGCAGCATCCAGCCCGACCTGGTGCCGGTGGCCGGCCGCAAACCGGGCGAAGGCTGGTCGTTGCACAGTGCGGACGAACCCCCGCGGCCGGACACCACCGTGGAAGACCTGGCCGGGCTGCGGACCCC
>NZ_JBNHGF010000566.1:0-1336 GCF_059091005.1 Arthrobacter sp. Y3223164 | reverse complement strand
CGCGGAGTCACCGGCGGGCAAACACCAGGTGCGGCGCGGCCGTTACGACGGCGGACGGGTGCAGCTGGTCGGCGGAGCGGGGTCCCACCTGGTGCACGCGCTGGCGCAGTCCAACGCGCTGGTCCACCTGCCCGTGGGGATGGAACGCGCCGAAGCCGGCCAGGACGTGGAAATATGGCTGCTATGAGTGAAGCAGAACGCCTGACCCATGTCCGCGAGGACGGCACGGCGCACATGGTCGATGTCAGCGGCAAGGACGAAACCACCCGGGAAGCCACGGCGCAGGCCGTGCTGACCACCCGCCCCGACGTGGTGGAACTCCTGGCCGCCGGTTCGCTGCCCAAGGGCGACGCGTTGGCCGTCAGCCGGGTCGCCGGGATCATGGCGGCCAAGCAGACGCCGCAGCTGATCCCGCTGTGCCACCCGCTGCCGATCAGCAAGGTCACGGTGGACTTTTTCCCGGCCGCGGAATCCGTGCGGATCGAGGCGACGGTGAAGACCCGCTCGGTCACCGGCGTGGAAATGGAGGCGCTGACCTCCGCCTCGGTGGCGGCACTGAGCCTGTACGACATGGTCAAGGCCGTGGACAAGCACGCGGTCATCTCCGACATCAAGGTGCTGGCAAAATCCGGAGGCAAGAGCGGGGACTGGGCGCTGTGAGCGCCAGGACCGCCGGCATCATCGTCGCCTCCACCCGCGCCGCGGCCGGCGCCTACGAGGACGAATGCGCCCCCTTGATCTCCGAGTGGCTGGCCGGACACGGCCTGGCCGCCGGCGTCCCCCAGATCGTCGCCGACGGCGAACCCGTCCGCCAGGCGCTGCGGAAGATGCTCGCCGCCGGGCCCCGGGTGATCGTCACCAGCGGAGGCACCGGGCTGGCCGCCGACGACCGCACCCCGGAAATCACCGCCGTCGCGCTGGAACGGGAATTGCCCGGCGTGATGGAAGCCATCCGCGCGTACGGGCGGACCAAGACCCCGCTGGCCGCGCTGAGCCGGGGCGTGGCCGGGACCGCCGGTTCCACCTTTGTGGTCAACCTGCCCGGCTCTCCCGGGGGAGTGCGCGACGGCCTGGCCGCCCTGGATCCGCTGATCGGGCACATCTGCGCGCAGTTGGAAGGCGACACCGACGCAGGCCATGCCGGCTGACGCCGCCCCGCGCCGGCCAAGGGATACTGGAAGCATGCAGCCGATGAGAGGACAACCATGACCAGCACGGTGCTGTACGCCGCGGTAACCGGCGAGGCGATCGACGCGGGCGAAGCTACCGCCGCGGTGGGCTCCGCCGAGTGCGGCGCCGTGGTCAGCTTCAGCGGCGTGGTCCGCAACCACGACGG
>NZ_JBNHGF010000565.1:0-1336 GCF_059091005.1 Arthrobacter sp. Y3223164 | reverse complement strand
GGCCGGGGCGGCGAGCCCGGCCGGCGACGGCGTGCTGGAGCACAACGGCATCGTGGTGGACCACCGTGCCCGCACGGTGATCCGGTCCGGGCGCGAGCTGGAACTGACCCGCAGCGAATTCGACCTGCTGTACGCCCTGATGGAAAGCGGCCGGGTGGTGCGGACCAAGGCGGATCTGGTCCGCCGGCTTCGCAACGAGCCCTACAACACCGGCGGCTACATTTCGGACTCCGACGAACGCACGATCGAAGTGCACATGGCCAACCTTCGCCGCAAGCTCGGGGATGACACCAAGTCCCCGCGCTGGATCAAGACAGTGCGCGGGGTTGGCTACAGCCTGGCACCGAAGCGGTGACGCCGCGCGGGCGAGCATTTCCCGCCTGACGGGCGGGCTACTGCAGATGCAGGCTGCGCAGCTGTGACGTCGTCGTCATCCCGCAGGTGCGCAGCTCGTCCAAGAGAGCCGTCGCGGCGTCAAAGAGCCGCCCGTTGACCAGGCCTTCGAGATGTTCCGCCATCTGGCCAAGGCGTCCGGCCCCCACCATGCTGCTGGAGATCTTCAAACTGAGGATCGCGTCCATGGCGTCTTCGGCGTCCCGGGCGAGAATGGCGCTCGAGACCCTTCCAAAGCGGTGTTCCCACAGCCCCACGTAATTGCCGATGAAGCGGCGGCGCATGCTGCCGTCGTGGTCGTCGAGGTCGGTTGCCAGTTTTTCCAGTACTGCCGTTAAGACCAGAGGAATTTCCGGCGAAATGGCCGTCACGAGAACGCCTGGGGACCGGATGCGGAGGACTGCCCGGAAAAGAGCATCGGGCGGCGCCCCTTTCAAACTTGTTGCGACTTCGAACTACTTACATCGTAAGCGACTGCTGGGGCCCGCCGAGGCGTGCAGGCGCAACCTTGGGTAACTCTTGAGCACCAATCTCGATTAAGGGGTGCACGGCCGGGCGGTCCGAACAGGTAACGTGCACGGCGCCGCCGGTATCGGGCAGAGCCTCCGCGCGGACCTGGCGGTCCCCTTAGGCCAAAGCTGAGCAAATCTTCAGCGAAAGCCTCCGCCCCCTTAAGCGGCATCGGTCACAGTGTTGTCTGTGGTTTCAAGCCCCGTGCCCGGGGCCGGAGGCACAGGCTCCATTAGTCCACCATCCGGTGGGAACAGCCCCAGTACCCTGCCCTTGTCCGTCCGGAGGGAGTGCTCCGGACCCGAGGGAGGTGCTGGGGCTGTTTCTGTGCTGTGCTAGCTGCCCAGGCCCGCCCGCCGAAGCGCCTCGGCCATCGCCGTGTCGGCGGAGCCGCCCGGGCCCGGAGTGCGGCCGTCACTGCGTCCGGGCTTGC
>NZ_JBNHGF010000564.1:0-1337 GCF_059091005.1 Arthrobacter sp. Y3223164 | reverse complement strand
CGGCCGCCGCGGCGGGACGCCCCGCCGGGGCCAGCGGCTCCTCAGCCGCCCCGGAATCCGCCAGCCCCGACGTTAGGCAGCCCCGTGACTGATGCCCGATCCCTGCTGGTCCTCTCGCTCTCGCCGCTGCGCAGCGACCCGCGGGTGCTCAAGCAGATCACCCTGTTCAAGGACAAGTACCGGGTCTTCACCTGCGGCTACGGCCCCGCGCCGGACGGCGTCGCCGGGCACTTCGAGCTGGACACCGCGCTGGCCAGCTGGCCGCGCGATCCCCGGCGGCTCGCCCTGCGCCGCTATGTGGACGTGTATTGGAACATCGCCGCCGTCGCGCAGGCCCGGAAGCTGCTGGGAGGCCAGCGCTTCGACGCGGTCCTGGCCAACGACACCAACACCGTCCCGCTGGCGCTGAGCCTGCGACCCGACCACGGCGTCCACGCCGACCTGCACGAGTTCGCGCCGAAAGAGCACTTCAACAAGCCGGCCTGGCGGGCGCTGGTCGCCCCCTACGTCCGCTGGCTCTGCCGCACCTACCTGCCGGCCGTGCGCTCGGTGACCACGGTGGCGGAGGGCATCGCCGCGCAGTACACCAAGGACTTCGGCGTCGCCGCCAGCGTGGTCACCAACGCCGCGCCCTACGCGGACCGGAAGCCGCGACCCACCGGCGCGAAGATCCGGATGATCTACAGCTCCGCCGGACAGCGCTACCGCAAGATCGAAGACATCATGGAGGCCATGCGCGGCGCGCCGGAGCACCTGGAGCTGGACCTGATCGTGATGCCCAACGAGCCGGCCTACGTGGCCGAGCTCAAGGCCCTCGGCGAGGAACTGCCGCGGGTGCGGTTCCGCGAGCCGGTCCCGTATGACCGGCTGGTGGACACCGTGGCCGAATACGACGTCGCCATCTCCATCATCCCGCCCACCAACTTCAACCTGGCCCACGCCCTGCCGAACAAGTTCTTCGAGGCGGTACAGGCCCGCACCGGGCTGATCATCGGGCCCTCGCCCGCCATGGAGACGCTGCTGCGCCGGCACGGGCTGGGCGCGGTCACCGCCGACTTCACGCCCGCGGCCCTGATGGAGGTGCTCAAGACCCTGACGCCGCAGCTGGTGGACGGGTGGAAGGCCAACGCGCACGACGCCGCCCGCGAGTTGTCCTCCGAGCACCAGATCAAGGGCTGGGAGCAGGCCGTCGACCGTCTGTTCGCCCGGCAGGAGGCCTGAGCGGTGGCGGCAGAACCGCGCGTCCTGCACATCTACGACGCCGCCGACGTCGGGGCCACCCTGGTCAAGTACGGCCGGCGGGCGGGGCGCCCGTGGCGGCACTTCAACGTCATCCC
>NZ_JBNHGF010000563.1:0-1369 GCF_059091005.1 Arthrobacter sp. Y3223164 | reverse complement strand
ATGCCTCCGGCGGTGGCGCGGCCAGGCTCCGACAGCGCCGAAAGGATAGCTCCGGCGACGGCCTCGGTCAGGGCGTCAGCAGGGCCGCGAGGATGCCCCTGGTGACGGCCTCGTCCTCGGCCGAGCTGAGCGCCGCGGCGGCTCCGTGGGCGTTTGCCTTGTACTTGTCCACCTGTTCCGTGGTCAGCGACGCCAGCGCCCGGGCCAGCGACTCGGTACTGAAGTCCTCGGTCACCACGCCCAGGTCGTAGGCCTTCATCAGGGCCGCGGTCTCCGGGGACGGGCTGAATACCAGCGCCAGGCGCGCCTGGACGAAATCGAAGAACTTGTTCGGCAACATGAACCTGTGGTTCATCGTCTGCGGCGGAAGGGAAAAGACCCCGACGTCGTAGGCATTGAGCGTGGCGGGCAGCTCTTCCGGCGGCACCGCGTCGTGGAAGGTGATGCGTTCGTCGCCATCGGCCAGGTCCTTGAGCTGCTGCCAGTAGCGCCCGCCGTCGCGCGCCTTGACCAGGTACAGATCCAGGGTGAAGCGGTCATCGAGCAGCTTTACGGCGTTGATGGTGCCTTCCAGGTTGCGTCCGGGTACCGCGGCGCCGCTGTGGACCAGCCGGATCTTCCCCGGCACGGGGGCCGACGGGTCCAGATATCGGAACGGCCCCGCGTTGCGGACCACCTCCACCGTGCAGCCGAACTGATCCGCATACATCCGGGCGATCGATCCGTTAACGGCGGTGACCGCGGCGCTGATCGGCAGGTACTTGGCGCAGAGCCTGTGCATATACGGCGCGACCAGCAGCCGCCAGGGCAGTACATGGGAGCGTTCCTCCGGCGCCCACTCGTGCATGTCTCCCCACACCGGGGCCCCCTGCGCCACGGCGTGGGCCAGGGGCAGGGCGCGCGCCTCATTCGCCACCACCAGGTCGAAGCGGCGTCCCGCCACCAGTTCGCGGGCCTGCTTGATGGCGGGGGCAGCCAGCTCCACCGCAGAATACAGGCGCAGCGCCAACAGCAGCACACCCAGCGGCGTCTGCGGCAGCGAGGGCAGCGACGCGTCGATTTCGAGGTGGTGGGTGGCTCCGGGGGGACGCTTGCCGTAGCTGAGCGTGGTGACCTCACCGGCTTCGGCCAACAGCTTGACTTGCCGCAGCACCCGGGAGTCGGCCTGGATATCCGAGAACGAGATACACAGGATCTGCTGGGCCACCACTGCTCCTTGTCGCTGACGCCGGGCGAATGCCGGACACTGAAAGATTACCGTCCGGGAATCGGTCCGCCGCGGCGCGACGGTGCACCGGGCGCGCCGGACCGCGGCGCGAGGGGAGGATGCGGGACCGGGCTGCAGGCCTCCGGCCCAAGACAGCCGGGC
>NZ_JBNHGF010000562.1:0-1372 GCF_059091005.1 Arthrobacter sp. Y3223164 | reverse complement strand
GCGACGTAGGGGTCCAGCCCGCAGCCCACGGCGGCGGCGTCGTGTTTGCAACCGCGCGGACAGTCGGCGGTGCCGGGCTCCAGGTCGGGGAAGGCGGACAGGATCCGGTCAGGGTCCACGTGGGCCAGACCGAAGGAGCGGATGCCCGGGGTGTCGATGATCCAGGTGCCTGCGGGCGAGTCCTGGACCTTCAGCGCCAGGGCCGACGACGACGTGTGCCGGCCGCGCCCGGTAACGGCGTTGACCCCGCCGGTGGCGCGCTGGGCCCCGGTGAGCGCATTGACCATGGTGGACTTGCCGACGCCCGAGTGGCCGAGGGTGACGGTGACCTTGCCGTCGAGATAACCGCGCAGCGCGGCCACGGCGTCGGTATCGAGCCGCGCGGACAGGCCCTCGTCGGAGCGGGTGTCCACGCCGAGGGCGTCGGCGGCGGCGGTGCGGCTGACGATCACCGGCAGCTCCAGGTGCTCGTAATTGGACAGCAGCTCGGCGGGGTCCTTCAGGTCGGCCTTGGTGACGCACAGCAGCGGGCGGATCCCGGCGTCGTACGCGGCCACCAGCGCCCGGTCGATGAACCCGGTGCGGGGTTCGGGGTTCGCCGCCGCCACCACGATGACCAGCTGGTCGGCGTTGGCCACCACCGCGCGTTCAACCGGGTCGGTGTCGTCCGCGCTGCGGCGCAGCAGGGTGCGCCGTTCCTCCACCCGGACCAGCCGGGCGAGGCTGTCGGGTTCGCCGGAAACATCGCCGACCAGGGCCACGAAGTCTCCGGTGACCACCGGGGTGCGGCGCAACTCTCGGGCCCGGGCCGCGACGACGATGCGCTCGCGGGGAGTGTCTTCATCGACGACGGCGGTGTAGCGGCCGCGGTCGACGGTGACGATCCGCCCGAGCTCCGCATCCTCGTGGGCCGGGCGGTCCTTGGTGCGCGGACGGGAACCGCGCTTGTTCGGGCGGATGCGCACATCCGATTCGTCCCAGCTGCCGGTGCTGCGCGACACCGTCAGCCCTCGCTGGCCGAGGCCGCCGGGGCAACGGTGAACATGTCCTGCCACAGCTGCGGGAACTCGGGCATCGTCTTCGCCGTGGTGCCGATGTCCTCGACCTCCACGCCGCGCACGGCCAACCCGAGGATGGCGCCGGCGGTCGCCATGCGGTGGTCTTCGTAGGAATGGAACAGGCCGCCGTGCAGCGGCTTGGGCCGGATGAGCAAACCGTCTTCCGTTTCCTCGGCGTCGCCGCCCAGCCGGTTGATTTCCGCCACCAGGGCCGCCAAGCGGTCCGTCTCATGGCCGCGCAGGTGGGCAATGCCGCTCAGGCGGGACTCGCCGTCGGCCAACGCGCACAGCGCCGCCGCGGTCGGCGCCAGCTC
>NZ_JBNHGF010000561.1:0-1372 GCF_059091005.1 Arthrobacter sp. Y3223164 | reverse complement strand
GCGCCGCCGCAGCTCGGTCCGCACGGCGCGCAGCCCGGCGATGTCGGCGACAGGCTGCTCGGCGTACTCCAGCGAATACCCGGCCAGCCGGGTCAACGCCTCCACCGCCGCGGGCACATCCCAGCCGCCGTTGGCATCTACCCGGAGCGCAGCGTGCGGGGCTGCGGCACGCACGGCGGCGACGCGGGCCACGTCCTGGTCGATGTCCTGACCGGTTTCGGCAACCTTGATCTTCACCGTCTGCGCACCGTCGTAGCGGGCCAACACGCCGGGTACCTCCGCCGGCGCCACCGCGGGCACCGTGGCGTTGACGGGGACGCTGTCCCGGACCGGGGCCGGGAAACCCCGCCAGCCCGCCTCCACCGCGGCCGCCAGCCACGCGGCTGCTTCGTCGTCGTCGTACTCGAGAAAGGGCGAGAACTCCGCCCAGCCAGCCGGGCCCTCCAACAGCAGCACCTCGCGCCGCATCACCCCGCGGAACCGGACCTTCATCGGCAGGGACACCACGCGTGCGGTGGCGAGCAGGTCGGCGAGGTCGGGGAGCTCCGGCCGGTCGGAAAGCCCGGGAACATCGGAAATCTGGTGCGGTGTCATCACCTCCAACTGTACGGCGGCCGCCCTTCCCGGAAGCTGTCAGCATTGTGTGCGACCCTAGAATCGATGACTCCGCAGCGTTCCCGTGTCCGCTCCCGGCCCGCGCCCAGCCGTCCGGCGGCGCACGCTCCTGCCCTGTTCTGGCTGGGAGCGCTGTTGTGCGCGGGAGCCTTTGTGCTGAACTACTACGCCTTCGTCCGCACCACCACCGGGCAGTTCGCCGACGAATCGGCCTGGGCGGAGGCGGACTCCGGCTGGCGGCTGGGCCGCGGCGTTTTCCTGGACTTCCTGGATTTGCTGCCGGATATCTCCGTCGCCGTCGCGGCCGTCGTGCTGCTGGTGGCGGCCTTGGTACGACGCCGGTGGGGGCCGGCGGTGGTCGGCGTCGGCGTGGTCGCGGCGTCGGCGGCGACGACGTGGATCCTGAAGAACCTTGTTCTGGACCGGCCCGACCGCGGCGTGCCCACGCTGGAACACAATTCGCTTCCGTCGGGGCACACCACCATCGCCACCGCTGCAGCCCTGGCCATTTTCCTGGTGGTCTCGCCCCGCTGGCGCCCGTTCGCTGCGGCCGCGGGTGGTTTGTATGCGGTGCTGGCCGGTGCCGCTACCCTGATCAACGGCTGGCACCGCCCGGCGGACGTGGTGGCGGCCTTTTTGGTGGCCGGCTTTTGGGTGCTGGCCGCCGGCCCGGTCGTGCTGCGGCGCGGCAGCGACTGGAACATCTGGTCCGGCTACGGCAGCTTCTGGGCGGCGTCCGCGTGGTGGCCGCGGCTGT
>NZ_JBNHGF010000560.1:0-1389 GCF_059091005.1 Arthrobacter sp. Y3223164 | reverse complement strand
TTGGTCCGGCCGCCCTGCGGGGGGGCTCTGCGGCCGTTCCCGCCCGGGGGCGCCGCGACTTCGTTCATGTTGCCCGTCTCGACCCCGCCCGCCCGCTCATATACCAGCGCCACCGCGCCCTTCTCGAAGGAGCGGGCGGGGCCGGCGAGGCGGAAGGATGCCGGGATGGTGCCGGCGCCGAAGAGGCGCTTCCCGCTGCCCACCGTGAGCGGATACAGAAAGAGGTTGAGGCGGCCGACCACGTCCTCGGTGAACAACGACTGCAACAGGTCGCCGCTGCCGAACACGTGCACCTCGTCGTGCCGCTCGCGAAGGTGGGCGGCCGCCATCGCATCGTGCAACGCGGTGGTGCCCGCCCAGGCGGGCTCGGTGAGCGTGGTCGACACGACGTACTTCGGCACCGCGTTGAACTTCACCGCGATCGGAGAGTCCTCGCCGGCATTGGGCCAGTAGGACGCGAAGATGTCGTAGGTCTTCCGCCCGAGCAGCAGCGCGTCGATCCGGTCGATGACCGCCCCGATCGCCTCGCCGGATGCTTCGTCGAAGAACGGCGCCTGCCAGCCGCCGTAGTCGAAGCCGCCCTCCGGGTCCTCGTCGGCCGCGCCCGGCGACTGGTACACGCCGTCGAGGGTGAGGAACATGTTGGCCACGATGATGCCCATGGGTCTTCCCTCCCGGCGCGTAACGCCGCCCCCGACGCGCCGCCTTCATCCTGCCCTCGGGCCGAGGCGGTTGTCCAGACCCGGGCGCCTCGGCAGGCCACGGGCGGGGCATTCGTGGGCTCAGGGTCGAAAGCGGCCCGGCTGCACCAGGTTCTGCGGCGCCCGGCCGGCCGCGACCGCCGCCAGCTGATTCTTCAGGAGCCGGACGATCCGCGGTTCGAACGCCGTGGTGTCGCCGCCCAGGTGCGGGGTGATCAGCGCGTTGCCGGCCCGCCACAGCGGGTGGTCCGGCGGCAGCGGTTCGGGATCGGTGACGTCCAACGCGCACCTCAGCCGGCCGGAGACGACTTCCGCGGTCAGGGCCGCCGTGTCGACCACCGCCCCGCGCGCGACGTTGACCACAAGCGCACCGTCCGGGAGGGCCGCCAGTACCGCCGCATCGATCAGCCCGCGGGTGGCTTCCGTCAGGGGTGTGATGAGAATCAGCACCTCGTGGGACGCCGCCAGTTCCGTCAACTCGTCCGTGCCGTGGACGTGGCCGTTGCCGTCGTCCCGGGCGCGGGTCCCCACCCGGGTCAGCTGCACGTCGAAGGGCTCCAGCCGGCGCGCGATTTCCCGGCCGATGCCGCCCACGCCGACGAGCAGCACCTTTCGGTCCGCCAGCGAGGGCCGTCGCACGTGGCGCCACCGGCCCTCGAACTGGTCCCGCGCGGCGACGTCGATCCCC
>NZ_JBNHGF010000559.1:0-1392 GCF_059091005.1 Arthrobacter sp. Y3223164 | reverse complement strand
CGCCGCGCCGTGCGGGTCGCCGTACGCGTCGGCCACGGCCACCAGTTCCACGCCCTCGGTTTCGCGGAGCACCCGGGCGTGGTGGCGGCCCATCATGCCCAGGCCGATCAGCCCGGCGCGCAGCACGTTCTTGCCGTTCCCCGCCATGCTCACGCCCCTGCCTTCGCGAGGGCGTTGACCGCCGTGGCGATCCGGTCCAGGTCCTCGGCGTCGAGGGAGGGATGCACCGGCAGCGAGAGCACCTCGGCGGCCGCGGCCTCGGTCACCGGCAGGTCCGCGGCGACGTTAAAGGAGGGCAGCCGGTGGTTCGGGATCGGGTAGTAGACCCCGGACCCGATGTTGTATTCGTCCTTCAGCGCCGCGGCGAACCGGTCGCGCTCCCCCGCGCCGATCCGCACGGTGTACTGGTGGTACACGTGGACCGCCCCGGCTGCCACCTTCGGCGTGCCCACGCCGTCCAGGTTCGCGTCCAGGAACGCGGCGTTGGCTTGGCGCCGTTCGGTCCAGCCGAGGACCTTGCCCAGCTGCACACGGCCGATCGCGGCGTGCAGGTTGGTCATCCGGGCGTTGAAGCCGACCAGTTCGTTTTCGTATTGGCGTTCCATGCCCTGGTTGCGCAGCAGCTGCAGCCGGCGCGCTAGGTCGTCGCTGCCGGTGGACACCATGCCGCCCTCGCCGGAGGTCATGTTCTTGGTCGGGTACAGGCTGAACATCGCGAACTCGCCGAACGTGCCCACCGGCCGGCCGCGCAGCGACGCGCCGTGGGCCTGGGCGGCGTCCTCGAAGAGCAGCAGCGACTTCTCCGCGGCGAGCCTGCCGAGCCCGTCCATGTCGGCCGGGTGGCCGTACAGGTGCACCGGCATGACGGCCTTGGTCCGCGGCGTAATGGCTGCGGCGACCGCGTCCGGGTCCAGGCAGTAATGCTCCGGCTCGATGTCGGCGAACACCGGGGTGGCGCCGGTCAGGGCCACCGAGTTCGCGGTGGCCGCGAAGGTAAAGGACGGGACGATGACCTCGTCGCCCGGGCCGATGCCGGCGGCCAGCAGGCCCAGGTGCAGGCCGGAGGTCCCGGAATTGACCGCCACGGCGTGCCGGCCGTCCAGCAGCAACTGCGAGAACTCCCGCTCGAAGGCGGCGACCTCCGAGCCCTGGGCGAGCATCCCGGAGGCCAGCACGGCGTCCACCGCGGCCCGTTCCTCGTCCCCGATGATGGGCTTGGCCGCCGGTATGAAGTCCTTGCTCACAGCTGTTCTCCTCCGGTTTCGTCCGAAACTTCGTGCAACACGCCCTCGTCCTCCCGGTACCGGGCGCCGGTCGCCGGGCACTCCCACCCGGATGGGTCCGCCGGGTCCTGGACCAGCCGCTGTCCGGCCCGGCCCACCCAGCCGATCC
>NZ_JBNHGF010000558.1:0-1396 GCF_059091005.1 Arthrobacter sp. Y3223164 | reverse complement strand
GGCCCGCAGGACGGCGCCGGCGATGGCCAGCAGCGGGCTGACATGCCCCGCCGTGCCGCCGCCGGCCAGGACCACAGAGGGATCGGAAGTGTTCATGGTGTTGCGGAAGTACCTTCTGCTCGGCTGCTGGTGGTCTGGGTTGGGGTCAGCGGTTCCCGGCCGGCGCTTGCTGCCGCCACCGGCCCAGGAGTCCCCCGGACTTCTTCCGGCCGGGCACATCGGTCCGGGCAAAGGACAAGAGTACACCGACGGCGGCCAGGGTGACCGTCAGCGCGGAGCCGCCGTAGGAGATGAACGGCAGGGGCACTCCGATCACCGGAAGCAGGCCGGTGACCACCGCGATGTTCACGAACGCCTGGCCGATGATCCACACCATGATGGAACCGGCGAGGATGCGCACGAAGAGGGAATCCTGGCGCATCACGGTGCGCACCAGGGCAATGGCCAGGACGCCGAACAGCGCCAGGATGACGGTGGTGCCGAGCAGGCCCAGCTCTTCGCCGATGATGGCGAAAATGTAGTCGTTGTGGGCTTCCGGAATCCAGTTGTATTTTTGCCGGCTCTGTCCCAGTCCCACGCCCCACCAGCCGCCGGAGGCGAGTGCGAAGAGCCCGTTGCATGACTGCATGTTCAGCCCGGTCGTCGCTTCACAGCTCTGGTCCGTCCACATGAGGATGCGGCCCATGCGGTTGGGGCTGACCACCACGAGCAGCAGCACCAGCGCGCCGGCCCCCAGTCCGGCCACGCCGAACAGCTTCAGCGGTGCGCCGGCGAAAAACAGTCCGCCGGCGATGATGAGCATCAGGATCATCGCGGTGCCCAGGTCGTTGCCGAGCAGCACCGGGCCGACCACGAGGAGGGCACCGGGCACGACCACCGGGATCAGCAGGTGCTTCCATTGGCCCAGCAGCCGCTCCTTGGCCGCCAGCACCGTTGCCATCCACAGGGACATGCCCAGCTTGGCCACTTCCGACGGCTGCAGGGAAACGTTGCCGGGGAAATGGATCCAGTTGCGGTTGCCGCCGACGGATTCGCCCAGCGGGGTAAACACCAGCAGCAGCAGGAGCACCGACACCGCGAGGCCTGGCCAGGCGAGCTTCCGGTAGGTGGAGACCTTCCACCGCGAGAGGACCAGCATCGCGGTGACCCCCAGGCCGGCGAACACGGCCTGCCGGATGAACAGGCTGAACGGCGAGGTTTCATCGGCGATCGATTCCACCGCGGACGACGACAGCACCATCAGCAGGCCGATGGCCGTCAGGGCCAGCGCGGAGCCCAGGATCAGGTAGTAGCTGGCCCCGCTGGACCGCGTGCCGGTGCCCTGGATGCGGTCCAGCAGGTCGGTGCCTCGCTGCCGGAGCTCGCGCAACCGGCCTTCGGGGGCGGGCTTCGTGCC